>NZ_VMMJ01000018.1:0-22782 GCF_013277145.1 Streptococcus sp. 3705
CCTTGCCGTACTCAAGTACAGTCTACGGCTAGCTTCCTATTTGCTCTTTGATTTTCATTGAGTATTAAACAAATACCTCTCATAAGAAAATCTCCTAGCAGGAAAGTCTGCTAGGAGATTTTTGCATTTCAGGAAGTGGACGGCTGGCTTGGTAACCAGCTAAGGGTAAAGGTTAACTGCTCAGCTTTTAGGAGATCTTGGTGTTGAATAGTTGATACTAGGTTTTTGTCCAGTCGGCATTCTTTGACAAAGTTGAAGTGGCTGTGGTTTTGCTCCGTATGAATATCTAGCCATTTATTTTCTTTAGCAAGGTAGATACGGAGATGGTCAAAGAGAGGGATTCCGAGATCATAGCTTGATTTTCCTGGACAGGTCGGATAAAATCCGAGAGCTGACCAGATGTACCAAGCAGAGAGACTACCATTGTCTTCATCGCCAGGATAGGATTGCCGGCTTGGATGAAAGGCTTTCTGACGGAGTGTCTTGATAAGAAGGGCAGTATAGTCAGGGTAGTTGCTGTAACGGAAGAGATAAGGAATGTGGAAGCTCGGCTGGTTGGAAATGGCGAGTTGCCCAAAAGGAGCAGTAGCCATTTCGCTCATTTCGTGAATTTCGTAACCATAGCCTGTTGTCTCAAAGAGGGGAGCATCTTGACAGGTTTTCAAAAGATAGTTGCTGAAGGCTTCTTTTCCACCCATAAGCTGGATTAAGTCTGGGATGTCGTGGAGGACGCCTAAAGTTGCTTGAATGGCAGAGCATTCGGCATAGTCGCGTCCCCAACTATAAGGAGAGAAGTCAGGGCGGAAGTTGCCTCGATTGTCTCGCGCTCTCATGTAACCTGTCTCAGCATCAAATAGATGGCGGTAATTTTGTGACGCAGTTCTATAAGTGTCCGCGATGTCATTCTGACCAAGTTTTTCGGCACAGCTGGCGATACAAAAGTCGCTATAGGCATAGTCAAGAGTGTGGCTGACGCTTTCGTGGTGGTCGGTAGAGAGGTAGCCCAGTTCTTGGTATTGGGCTAGTCCGTGGCGACCATTGATGCCTAGAGGGTCGGACTTGCTGGCTGTTTCAAGCATGGCTTGGAGGAGTTCTTCTTCTAGGTCAGGGGCCATGTCCTTGCAGGCGCTATCGGAGATAATACCGTCTAAAAGGGTACCTGGCATCATACCCCGTTCATCTGGGGCTAGCCATTTTGGAAGAAAACCAGTATCGCGGTAGTTATTGAGAAATCCTTCTAAAAAGAGACGATAATGCTCTGGTATGACAAGGGCAAAGAGGGGGAATGTGGTGCGGAAGGTATCCCAGAAGCCATTGTTGCTAAAGAGGATACCGGGCTTGACAGATCCAGTAGTCAGATCCTTGTGGATGACTTGCCCTGACTCATCAACCTCATAAAAAGTCTGAGGAAAGAGGAAGAGTCTGTAGAGACAGTGGTCAAAGAAGGTTCGATCAGCCTCTCCTGTCTCTATAATGTCAAAACGATGGAGGAGATTTTCCCAATCCACTTGGGCACTTGATTTACAGCTATCAAAATCTTCTTGAGGTAGATTGATTAGAGCTTGAGAAGGAGAGATGAAAGAAGTGGCTAGCTGAATCTCGGTCTGACTACTTGCTAAGTCAATTCGACAGTCTTCGCCTTCTTGGCTGATAGCAAGGATATCCGTATTCATTTGCAGGGCAGTGAACATAGTTAGTGGATTTTTGTTGGTTTCAGTTTTACCTTCTTGTCGCAGGGCAAGAGTTCGCTTATCTACTTGCTCCACGGTCAGTTCATATGCTGCGTGAAGATAGAGGGAGAGGGCTTTGCCTTGCTTTTGTTCCAAACGAATAGAAGCACCGTAGCAAGTCGGTGTGAGCTGGGTTTCAATCTGATAGCGCAGGGAGAAAATCTTCAGATAATGAGGTTTGAAATAGGCCTTATCTATGTCATAAGAAGACTGACGATGGAAGAGGCTGTCTCCACCCAGTTGGCCTGTGATAGGTGTCAGAAGGAGCCAAGAGTAGTCGCCAATCCAAGGGCTGGGCTGGTGGGTTAATCGAATCCCCTGAAAGATAGGCAGATGCGGATCGAAAAACCAAGATCCATCCTGGTCACTGGTCTGGGGTACAAAGTAATTCATCCCAAAAGGAACGCCTGTGTATGGCAGGGTATTTCCTCGAGAAAAGGCATGCTTGCTGGCAGTTCCAAATCGGGTATCGATGGTTTCAAGTAGTGGTTTCATAGTCTTTCCTTTAGCTGTTTTTCTACATTATATCAGAAAAAGAGGGCCTTTAGAAAAGGAGTTTCAAAGATAACTATTTTGTAGAAAAATGACTATCATTTGTGTATGTATTTTCTGTCTCAAAAGCTATATACTGAAAATGAAACTTGTTTGAAAGAGGATACTGCACGATGATTTATTCAAAAGAAATTGTTAGAGAATGGCTAGATGAAGTGGCAGAGCGGGCTAAGGACCATCCAGAGTGGGTGGATGTTTTCGAGCGTTGCTACACCGACACCTTGGACAATACGGTTGAAATCCTAGAAGATGGTTCAACCTTTGTCTTGACTGGGGATATTCCTGCCATGTGGCTTCGAGATTCGACAGCCCAACTCAGACCCTACCTGCATGTGGCTAAAAGAGATGCCCTCCTGCGTCAGACCATTGCAGGTTTGGTCAAGCGTCAGATGACCTTGGTACTCAAGGACCCTTATGCCAACTCCTTCAACATTGAGGAGAACTGGAAGGGACACCACGAGACTGACCACACAGACCTTAATGGCTGGATTTGGGAACGCAAGTACGAGGTGGACTCGCTTTGCTATCCTTTGCAGCTGGCCTATCTCCTCTGGAAAGAAACTGGTGAGACTAGTCAGTTCGATGAGATTTTTGTCGCAGCGACTAAGGAAATTCTCCATCTTTGGACGGTGGAACAAGACCACAAGAACTCTCCTTATCGTTTTGTCCGAGATACGGACCGCAAGGAAGACACCTTGGTAAATGATGGCTTTGGACCTGATTTTGCAGTGACAGGTATGACTTGGTCAGCCTTTCGTCCGAGTGATGATTGCTGTCAGTATAGTTACTTGATTCCGTCAAATATGTTTGCTGTAGTAGTCTTGGGTTATGTGCAAGAAATCTTTACAGCATTGAATCTAGCTGATAGCGAGAGTGTTATCACAGACGCTAAGCGTCTTCAGGATGAAATCCAAGAAGGAATTGAAAACTACGCCTACACCACCAACAGCAAGGGCGAAAAGATTTATGCCTTTGAAGTGGATGGTTTGGGAAATGCTAGCATCATGGATGATCCAAACGTACCAAGTCTGCTGGCTGCACCTTATCTGGGCTACTGCGATGTCAACGATGAGGTTTATCAAGCAACTCGTCGTACCATTCTGAGCCCTGAAAATCCCTACTTCTATCAAGGAGAATACGCTAGCGGTCTCGGAAGTTCTCATACCTTCTATCGCTATATCTGGCCAATAGCCCTTTCTATCCAAGGCTTGACAACAAGAGATAAGGCAGAGAAGAAATTCTTGCTAGATCAGCTGGTTGCTTGCGATGGGGGCACAGGTGTTATGCACGAAAGCTTCCACGTGGACGACCCAACTCTCTATTCTCGTGAATGGTTCTCTTGGGCCAACATGATGTTCTGTGAATTGGTCTTGGATTACTTGGATATTCGCTAAGGAGCGTGCTTTCGCTCAACCGATTCTTATCAGAATCACAAGTTTACATTTAAAACGTTAAAATTTAAATTTAGAATGAGGTTTTACTTCATGGAAAATGTTGTCGTACATATTATCTCACATAGTCACTGGGACCGTGAGTGGTACTTGCCTTTTGAAAGCCACCGTATGCAGTTGGTGGAATTGTTTGACAATCTTTTTGATCTCTTTGAAAATGACCCTGAGTTAAAGAGTTTCCACTTGGATGGACAAACTATTGTCCTTGATGACTACTTGGAGATTCGCCCTGAAAATCGCGACAAAGTCCAACGCTACATTGACGAAGGCAAACTTAAAATTGGTCCTTTTTACATCTTGCAGGATGATTACTTGATTTCAAGTGAAGCCAATGTTCGCAATACATTGATTGGTCAAGCAGAATGTGCAAAATGGGGCAAATCTACTCAAATTGGTTACTTCCCAGATACCTTTGGAAATATGGGACAAGCGCCTCAAATTCTTCAAAAATCAGGCATTCACGTGGCAGCCTTTGGTCGTGGTGTGAAACCGATTGGATTTGACAACCAAGTTCTCGAAGATGAGCAGTTTACTTCCCAGTTTTCAGAAATGTACTGGCAGGGTGCGGACGGAAGTCGTGTCCTCGGTATCCTCTTTGCCAACTGGTACAGTAATGGGAATGAAATTCCAGTTGATAAAGACGAGGCCTTGACCTTCTGGAAACAAAAACTGGCAGATGTGCGTGACTATGCTTCAACCAACCAGTGGTTGATGATGAACGGCTGTGACCATCAGCCTGTACAGAAAAATCTGAGCGAAGCCATTCGTGTAGCAAATGAACTCTTCCCAGATGTGACCTTTGTTCATAGTTCTTTTGATGAATATGTTCAAGCCGTGGAAAGTTCCCTACCAGAGCAGTTATCAACGGTTACAGGCGAGTTGACCAGTCAGGAAACAGACGGCTGGTACACACTTGCCAACACTTCTTCATCTCGTATTTATCTCAAACAAGCCTTTCAAGAAAATAGCAACCTCCTAGAGCAAGTTGTAGAACCCTTGACGATTATCACTGGCGGACACAACCACAAGGACCAGTTGACCTATGCTTGGAAAACACTCTTGCAGAACGCGCCGCATGATAGTATCTGTGGCTGTAGCGTGGACGAAGTTCACCGTGAGATGGAAACTCGTTTTGCCAAGGTCAATCAAGTAGGAAGCTTTGTTAAGAGCAATCTTCTTAACGAATGGAAGGGTAAAATCGCTACAGCTAAGGCTCAAAGTGATTATCTCTTTACTGTCATTAACACAGGCTTGCATGATAAGGTCGATACTGTCAGCACAGTGATTGATGTTGCGACTTGTGATTTCAAGGAATTACACCCAACAGAGGGATACAAGAAGATGGCTGCTCTTACCTTGCCAAGCTACCGTGTGGAGGACTTGGATGGGCGTCCTGTAGAGGCTAAAATTGAGGATCTTGGGGCTAATTTTGAGTACGATTTACCAAAAGACAAGTTCCGCCAAGCTCGTATTGCTCGACAAGTGCGCGTGACCATTCCAGTTCACCTAGCGCCGCTTTCTTGGACAACTTTCCAATTGCTGGAAGGAGAGCAAGAACACCGTGAGGGTATTTACCAAAACGGAGTGATTGATACACCATTCGTAACGGTGAGTGTAGATGACAATATCACAGTTTATGACAAGACAACTCACGAAGCTTACGAAGACTTTATCCGCTTTGAAGACCGTGGTGACATCGGAAACGAGTATATCTATTTCCAACCAAAAGGAACAGATCCAATCTTTGCAGAATTAAAGGGCTACGAGGTCTTGGAAAACACAGCTCGCTACGCTAAGATTTTGCTCAAACATGAATTGACCGTGCCTGTCAGTGCAGATGAAAAGCTAGAAGAAGAGCAAAAAGGTATCATAGAGTTTATGAAGCGTGAAGCTGGACGTTCAGAAGAATTGACAAGCATTCCTCTTGAAACTGAGATGACTATCTTCGTTGATAATCCACAAATCCGTTGCAAGACTCGTTTTACCAACACTGCCAAAGATCACCGTATCCGTCTCTTGGTCAAGACTCATAACATGCGTCCAAGCAATGATTCTGAAAGCATCTATGAGGTGGTGACACGACCAAACAAACCAGCAGCTTCATGGGAAAATCCTGAAAATCCTCAACACCAACAAGCCTTTGTTAGTCTGTATGACGATGAAAAAGGTGTGACTGTATCCAACAAGGGATTGAATGAATACGAAATCCTTGGAGACGACACTATTGCAGTAACTATTTTGCGTGCATCAGGTGAGTTAGGTGACTGGGGTTATTTCCCAACACCAGAAGCACAATGCTTGCGTGAGTTTGAAGTCGAGTTTGCTCTTGAATGCCACCAAGCCCAAGAACGCTTCTCAGCCTATCGTCGTGCTAAAGCCTTGCAGACACCGTTTACCAGCCTTCAGCTTGCTAGACAAGAAGGCGGAGTGGCTGCGACTGGTAGCCTCTTGAGCCATTCTGTTCTCAGCATACCGCAAATCTGTCCAACAGCCTTTAAGGTAGCTGAAAATGAAGAAGGCTATGTTCTTCGTTACTACAATATGTGTAGTGAAAATGTACGTGTACCGGAAAGTCAACATCTCTTCCTGGACCTACTTGAACAACCATATCCAGTTCATAGAGGCCTTATTTCACCACAAGAGATTCGTACAGAATTCATCAAAAAAGAAGAAATTTAATTTCAACAAGTAAACATAAAGAGAAAGGAGGGGCGAAAAGGTAAGAACTAACTGCTGATTTGCCCCTTTTTATGGTAAAAACAATGACCATTGCAACGATTGATGTCGGAGGGACTGGAATTAAGTTTGCCAGTCTGACTCCTGATGGGAAAATACTGAATAAGACAAGCATTCCAACGCCTGAAAGTTTGGAGGATTTACTAGCTTGGTTAGACCAGCGCTTGTCAGAGCAGGATTATAGCGGGATTGCTATGAGCGTTCCAGGCGCGGTCAATCAAGAGACAGGTGTGATTGATGGCTTCAGTGCAGTACCCTACATTCACGGATTTTCTTGGTATGAGGCGCTTAGCTCTTATCAGATTCCTATCCATCTGGAAAATGATGCTAACTGCGTTGGACTCAGTGAATTACTGGCTCATCCAGAACTTGAAAATGCAGCCTGTGTCGTGATTGGGACAGGGATTGGAGGAGCCATGATTATCAATGGTAGACTTCATCGAGGTCGCCACGGTCTGGGTGGAGAATTTGGCTACATGACCACCCTTGCCCCTGCTGAAAAGCTCAACAACTGGTCGCAACTAGCGTCAACTGGAAATATGGTGCGCTACGTGATTGAAAAATCTGGTCAGACTGACTGGGACGGTCGCAAGATTTACCAAGAGGCTGCAGCTGGGAATGCCATTTGCCAAGAAGCTATTGAGCGCATGAACCGCAATTTGGCGCAAGGCTTGCTCAATATCCAGTATCTGATTGATCCAGATGTCATTAGTCTGGGAGGCTCTATCAGCCAAAATCCAGATTTTATTCAAGGTGTCAAGGAAGCTGTTGACGACTTTGTCGATACCTACGAAGAATATACGGTCGCACCCGTCATCCAAGCCTGCACCTATCATGCAGATGCTAATCTCTACGGTGCCCTTGTCAACTGGTTACAGGAGGAAAACCAATGGTAAGATTTACAGGGCTTAGTTCCAAACAAGAGCAAGCAGTAGAGTTGCTTAAAAAGCACATTTCGCTACCAGATGTAGAGGTAGCTGTCGCTCAGTCTGACCAAGCCTCTATCTCTATCAAGGGTGAGGGTGGCCACTATCAATTGACCTACCGCAAACCTCACCAACTTTATCGTGCCTTGTCCTTGTTGGCAACAGTTCTAGCAGAAGGTGATAAAGTAGAGATTGAGGAACAAGCAGCTTACGAAGATTTAGCCTATATGGCTGACTGTTCGCGCAATGCGGTGCTGAATGTCGCTTCTGCCAAGCAGATGATTGAACTCTTAGCTCTCATGGGCTATTCAACCTTTGAACTTTACATGGAAGACACTTACCAGATTGAAGGGCAGCCTTACTTTGGCTATTTCCGCGGAGCCTACTCAGCTGAGGAGTTGCAGGAAATCGAAGCCTATGCCCAGCAGTTTGACATGACCTTTGTGCCATGTATCCAGACCTTGGCTCACTTGTCAGCCTTCGTCAAATGGGGTGTCAAGGAAGTGCAGGAACTCCGTGATGTGGAGGACATTCTTCTTATTGGCGAAGAAAAGGTTTATAACCTGATTGATGGCATGTTTGCTACTCTATCTAAACTACAAACTCGCAAGGTCAATATCGGGATGGACGAAGCCCACTTGGTTGGCTTGGGACGTTACTTGATATTGAACGGTGTTGTGGATCGTAGTCTCCTCATGTGCCAACACTTGGAGCGCGTGCTGGATATTGCTGACAAATATGGATTCCACTGCCAGATGTGGAGCGATATGTTCTTTAAACTTATGTCAGCAGATGGCCAGTACGACCGTGATGTGGAAATTCCAGAAGACACTCGTGTCTACCTAGACCGTCTCAAAGACCGTGTGACTCTGGTTTACTGGGACTATTATCAGGATAGCGAGGAAAAATATAATCGCAATTTTCGCAATCACCATAAGATTAGCCATGACCTTGCCTTTGCAGGGGGAGCTTGGAAGTGGATTGGCTTTACACCTCACAACCATTTTAGCCGTCTTATCGCTCTTGAAGCGAACAAGGCCTGTCGTGCCAATGACATCAAAGAAGTCATCGTGACTGGTTGGGGGGACAATGGTGGGGAAACAGCCCAGTTTTCTATTCTCCCAAGCCTGCAAATCTGGGCAGAACTCAGCTATCGCAATGACCTAGACCGTTTGTCTGCACACTTCAAAACTAATACTGGTCTATCGGTTGAGGACTTTATGCAGATTGACCTAGCCAACCTCTTGCCAGACCTGCCAGACAATCTCAGTGGCATCAATCCCAACCGCTATGTCTTTTATCAGGATGTTCTCTGTCTGATCCTTGACCGACACATGACACCTGAACAGGACAAACCGCACTTCTCTCAGGCTGCTGAGACACTTGCTGAAATCAAAGAAAAAGCTGGTGCTTACTCTTACCTCTTTGAAACTCAGGCTCAGTTGAATGCCATTTTAAGTAGCAAAGTGGATGTGGGACGACGTATTCGTCAGGCCTATCAAGCGGATGATAAAGAAAGCCTACAAGAAATTGCCAGACAAGAATTACCAGAACTCAGAAGCCAAATTGAACACTTCCATGCCCTCTTTAGCCACCAATGGCTGAAAGAAAACAAGGTCTTTGGTTTGGATACAGTTGACATCCGTATGGGCGGACTCTTGCAACGCATCAAACGAGCAGAAAGCCGTATCGAGGCTTATCTGGCTGGTCAGCTTGACCGCATCGATGAGCTGGAAGTGGAAATTCTGCCATTTAACGACTTCTACGCAGACAAGGACTTCGCAGCCACAACAGCCAACCAGTGGCATACTATTGCGACAGCTTCAACGATTTACACGACCTAAAACAAGAACACCTTGCTTGGCGCAGGGTGTTTCCCGTGAAACATCCCTTTCTTCAAAAGTACTCCACATAAAATAATTTGTGGAGTTTTTTCTATAATTAGGAGTTTAACCTAACCTGCAAATAGGAGTATACTAATAATGTAATCGTTATCAAAAGTCTAAAAAAGAATTTTTAGATGAATATCAAAATAAAAAGGGAGGAAATTATGAATAAGTTTTCAAAAACCTTGAGAGACAACTGGATCTTTCTCTTGATGGTTTTGCCAGGGGCACTCTGGTTGATTCTATTCTTCTACATTCCAGTATTTGGGAACGTGGTTGCCTTCAAAGACTACCACATGACCAGTAATGGTTTCATAGATAGTATCATAAATAGTAAATGGGTCGGACTCGATAATTTCAGATTCTTATTTAGTTCAAGAGACGCCTTTATTATCACACGAAATACGGTTCTCTACAATCTTGGCTTTATCTTTCTAGGTTTAGTTGTATCTGTAGGGATTGCCATTATCCTCAGTGAACTCCGTTCCAAGAGAATGGTGAAGATTTTCCAAACTTCTATGTTGTTCCCTTACTTCTTGTCTTGGGTTATCATCAGTTTCTTTACAGATGCCTTCCTAAATATTGATAAAGGGGTGTTCAATCATTTATTGGAAAGTCTTGGTCTAAAAGAAGTCAACTTCTACGCTGATTTGGGAATTTGGCCTTATCTCCTACTTTTCCTAGGTATTTGGAAAGGTTTTGGATATAGCAGTGTCATGTACTATGCGACAATCATGGGAATTGATCCAACCTACTATGAAGCAGCGACAGTGGACGGAGCCAGCAAATGGCAGCGCATTCGCAATGTAACCATTCCGCAGTTGACACCATTGGTAACTGTATTGACCATCCTTGCAGTTGGAAATATCTTCCGTGCAGACTTCGGTCTTTTCTACCAAATCCCTCACAATGCTGGTCAGCTTTATAACGTAACCAACGTCTTGGACGTATATGTATATAATGGATTGACCCAGACAGCAGATATCGGGATGGCTTCAGCAGCAGGTCTCTACCAATCAGTAGTCGGATTGATTCTGGTGGTTCTATCAAACTTACTTGCAAGACGAGTTGATCCAAACTCAGCTTTGTTCTAGAAAGGAGGAGAATATGGCAGAAAAGAAAATTAAAAAAGAAAAAATTGATAATGTCGGCATTCACTCCTTCAGTAAGAAAGCAGATATCTTCTTCAGTACCATTTCGGGTTTGATTGCCCTCTCTTGTATCCTACCCTTCGTATTCGTTATCATTATTTCAGTGACGGACGAGAAAAGCCTCCTCCAATACGGCTACAGCTTCTTCCCATCCCAATTTGGATTAGACGGTTTTGAGTTCTTGGCACAGTTTAAGGATAAAATCTTACAGGCCCTCTTCATTTCTGTCTTTGTAACCGTAGTTGGGACATTTACAAATGTCTTTATCACAACAACCTATGCCTACGCTATTTCACGGACAACCTTTAAGTATCGCAGATTCTTTACCATCTTCGTTCTGCTCAGTATGTTGTTCAACGCTGGTTTGGTACCAGGTTATATCATGGTGACCCGTGTGCTTCAGCTTGGTGACACTGTTTGGGCCTTGATTGTGCCAATGCTTCTCTCACCATTCAATATCATCTTGATGCGTTCCTTCTTCAAGAAGACCATTCCAGAAGCCATTCTCGAATCGGCTCGTATCGATGGTGCTAGTGAGGCTCGGATTTTCTTCCAAATCTGTTTGCCATTGTCACTACCAGGTATCGCAACCATCACGCTTTTGACAGCTCTTGGTTTCTGGAATGACTGGTTCAACGCCCTTCTTTACATCAAGAGTGACAACTTGTATCCATTGCAATATTTGCTCATGCAAATCCAGCAAAATATGGACTACATTGCCAAAGCGGTCGGCTTGACTGGTCAACTGGGAGTTGCTCTACCGAAAGAAACAGGTCGTATGGCCATGGTTGTGGTCGCAACCCTTCCAATCGCGATTTTGTATCCATTCTTCCAACGCTACTTTGTAAAAGGTTTAACTATCGGTGGTGTGAAAGAATAGTGCTTATTGAGAAAGAACATTTCTCAGTTCCCAACTTCCCTTGTGTGAAGTTAAGATCATTACATTGTTTATAAGTTTAAAAATAAAAAAAGGAGTTTTTATCATGAAAAACTGGAAAAAATATGCTTTTGCATCTGCTAGTGTAGTCGCTTTGGCTGCAGGTCTTGCTGCTTGTGGAAATTTGACAGGTAACAGCAAAAAAGCTGCTGATTCAGGTGACAAACCTGTTATCAAAATGTACCAAATCGGTGACAAACCAGACAACTTGGATGAATTGTTAGCAAATGCCAACAAAATCATCGAAGAAAAAGTTGGTGCCAAATTGGATATCCAATACCTTGGCTGGGGTGACTATGGTAAGAAAATGTCAGTTATCACATCATCTGGTGAAAACTATGATATTGCCTTTGCAGATAACTATATTGTAAATGCTCAAAAAGGTGCTTATGCTGACTTGACAGAATTGTACAAAAAAGAAGGTAAAGACCTTTACAAGGCACTTGACCCAGCTTATATCAAGGGTAATACTGTAAATGGTAAGATTTACGCTGTTCCAGTTGCAGCCAACGTTGCATCATCTCAAAACTTTGCCTTCAACGGAACTCTCCTTGCCAAATATGGTATCGATATTTCAGGTGTTACTTCTTACGAAACTCTTGAGCCAGTCTTGAAACAAATTAAAGAAAAAGCTCCAGACGTAGTACCATTTGCAGCTACTAAGAACTTCATCCCTTCTGAGAACTTTGACTACCCAGTAGCAAACGGTCTTCCATTTGTTATCGACCTTGAAGGGGATACTACTAAGATTGTAAACCGTTATGACGTTCCTCGTTTCAAAGAACACTTGAAGACTCTTCACAAATTCTATGAAGCTGGATATATTCCAAAAGACGTAGCCACAAGCGATACTTCATTTGATCTTCAACAAGATACTTGGTTCGTTCGTGAAGAAACAGTAGGACCAGCTGACTACGGTAACAGCTTGCTTTCACGTGTTGCCAACAAAGATATCCAAATCAAATCATTCACTAACTTCATCAAGAAAAACCAAACAACACAAGTTGCTAACTTTGTCATCTCAAACAACTCTAAGAACAAAGAAAAATCAATGGAAGTGTTGAACCTCTTGAATACGAACCCAGAACTTTTGAACGGTCTTGTTTACGGTCCAGAAGGTAAGAACTGGGAAAAAATTGAAGGTAAAGAAAACCGTGTTCGCGTTCTTGATGGCTACAAAGGAAACACTCACATGGGTGGATGGAACACTGGTAACAACTGGATCCTTTACATCAACGAAAACGTTACAGACCAACAAATCGAAAATTCTAAGAAAGAATTGGCAGAAGCTAAAGAATCTCCAGCGCTTGGATTTATCTTCAATACTGACAATGTGAAATCTGAAATCTCAGCTATTTCTAACACAATGCAACAATTTGATACAGCTATCAACACTGGTACTGTAGACCCAGATAAAGCTATTCCAGAATTGATGGAAAAATTGAAATCTGAAGGTGCCTACGAAAAAGTATTGAACGAAATGCAAAAACAATACGATGAATTCTTGAAAAACAAAAAATCATAAGATCAATTGATTTCGTGTATTCATTCCTAACTCCTAAAATAAGAATCACTGCTTTCCTCAGGTTGGTCTGAGGAGGGCAGTGATTTTTTGAAATGAGAGCATAGATATCCGTGTTCTTTATCACTATTTAACCATTCAGGAAATTTCGAGAACCCTCTACAATTTCCAGTCAAATAAATTGCATTCGTTTTCTCAAGCAGGTATACTAGTATGGATAAATAAAAAATTTAGAAAATTTAAGAATAGAAAAGAGAACAAATCTTATGGCAAAAGATATTCGTGTCTTACTTTACTACCTTTATACTCCAATTGAAAATGCAGAGCAATTTGCTGCAGACCACTTGGCTTTCTGTAAATCAATCGGTCTTAAAGGCCGTATCCTAGTCGCTGACGAGGGAATTAACGGAACAGTTTCAGGTGACTATGAAACAACTCAAAAATACATGGACTACGTTCACAGCCTCCCAGGTATGGAAGACCTCTGGTTCAAGATTGACGAAGAAAATGAACAAGCCTTCAAGAAGATGTTTGTTCGCTACAAGAAAGAGATTGTCCACCTTGGTTTGGAAGACAACGACTTTGACAACGACATCAACCCACTTGAAACAACAGGTGCTTACTTGTCTCCAAAAGAGTTCAAAGAAGCGCTTCTTGATAAAGATACCGTTGTCCTTGACACACGTAACGATTATGAGTACGACCTAGGACATTTCCGTGGGGCTATCCGCCCAGACATCCGCAACTTCCGTGAGTTGCCACAATGGGTTCGTGATAACAAGGAAAAATTCATGGACAAGCGTGTCGTGGTTTACTGTACAGGTGGCGTTCGCTGTGAGAAATTCTCAGGCTGGATGGTTCGTGAAGGTTACAAAGATGTTGGTCAATTGCACGGAGGAATCGCAACTTACGGTAAAGACCCAGAAGTTCAAGGTGAGCTTTGGGATGGAAAAATGTACGTCTTTGACGAGCGTATCGCCGTAGATGTCAACCATGTCAACCCAACCATCGTAGGGAAAGACTGGTTTGATGGAACACCATGTGAACGTTATGTCAACTGTGGAAATCCATTCTGTAACCGTCGTATCTTGACATCAGAAGAAAATGAAGACAAGTACCTTCGTGGATGTTCACACGAGTGTCGTGTTCACCCACGTAACCGCTATGTTTCAGAACATGAATTGACACAAGCAGAAGTGATCGAACGCCTAGCCGCTATCGGTGAAAGCTTGGATCAAGCAGCTACTGTATAAGATCAAACAGTCCTCAGGGGCTGTTTTTCTATGCTTTGTACTCAAAAATCTAATACTCAATGAAAATCAAAGAGCAAACTAGGAAGCTAGCCGCAGGCTGTACTTGAGTACGGCAAGGCGAAGCTGACGCGGTTTGAATTTGATTTTCGAAGAGTATAAAGTTTGTTTTTGTATCTTTCAGAAAAATAAGGTATACTATATGTAAACGATTTCAAAGGAGTCCAGTTATGACGAAAACATTTTTTATTCCAAATAAACAGAGCATTTTAGGAGAACAGGAAATTTTGACTGCCAAGTCCATCTTGGCCTTGGTAGATGGTTTGGAGTCACATAGCTATGATGCTGTCTATCTCCGTCAGCCTCTTAACCGTCTCGAGTATATCGAGTGTGCGATAGTGGGGCAATCACAATTTCTCTTTAAGGTCAGCTATGCTGATGGTCAAAAGGCCTATCGTGTTGATCTTCCTGACCTACTCACAAAGACAGACTGGCAGATTATCAAAGCATTTTTAGATGCCCTGCTTGCTTACACAGGAACTGAGATTGAGGGGCTAGATGGTTTTGACTTTGAAGCTTATTTCCAAGCAGGTATTCAAGCTCATCTTGCAGACACTGCTGCTCGTTTTACGATTTGCCAAGGAATTTTTAATCCTGTTTTCTTTAGTCATGTGGACTTGAAAAGCTTTTTAGAGGAAGATGGCTTGGCTCAATTTGAAGTACGTGTACATGCGGTTCAAGAGACCGATGCCTACTTTGCAAGAGTTTCCTTTTATCAGGATGGAGAAGGCCAAGTGCACGGTGTTTACCATCTGGCTCAAGGAGTCAAGACAGTTTTACCGAGAGAACCATTTGTTCCTGCAGCCTATATTGAGCAATTGGTGGATAAGGAAGTCCAGTGGGAGATTGACTTGGTTCAAATCACAGGAGACGGCTCTAAACCAGAAGACTATGAAGCCATTGCCCGCTTGGACTATGCAAAATTCCTAGAGTCATTACCATCAGAATCTTACCACCAACTAGATGCCAATCAATTAGAAATACAACCCATCTTAGACAAAGATTTTAAAACATTAGCACAAGAAAAGTAAAGCAGAAGCAGGTCAATCGACTTGCTTTTTTGACATAGAAAAAATCCTGCCAAGGATGACAGGATTGCTACTCAATGAAAATCAAAGAGCAAACTAGGAAGCTAGCCGCAGGCTACTCAAAACACTGTTTTGAGGTTGTAGATGAAACTGACGAAGTCAGTAACCATACATACGGTAAGGCGAAGCTGACGTGGTTTGAAGAGATTTTCGAAGAGTATGAAGTTTAAAGATAGGCCAAGATACGAAGATAATCTCCAATCAGTGCCACTTCAGCTACAAAGAAGAGGAGGATAATAACTCCGTTCACAAGGACAGACAAGAATAATTGATAGAAGGAGTCGGCTTCACTTGCTTGACTTGGTCTGGTAATGATATGGAGACTAGCAAGCAGAATGATTCCAATGCTAATCACACATAAAAGGGCTGAAAATCGTAGGCTATCAAAGAAGGCAAAGAAACTAGCAATAGCAGTGAGGAAGATTGGAATTGCCAAGAGTTGACTATATTGTTGGAGAACCTTTTCTAGCGTCCAGTCCTTTTCTTGGTAGATAAATCGTCTCACGACGAAACTACCCAAGAGGAATGAAAAGAAGAAGAGTGTTGTCGCTACTAGGATAGAGATGATCGAAAAGAGATTTAATGAAGCAAATTGTTCAGGGAAGTGATTATGCATAGTTGCTATATGTCCATAGTAAGCATGTTTGATATGGTAGATACTAAAGAAAAAGGAAGATGCAGAAAACAGAATGAGCAAGAGAAAGGCTGTGTAGCTGTGTGTGCTACTTGTTTCAAGCTTGCTTGTAGGAGATTTGAGAGCCTCCACTAGCCAAGACCAAAAATCAAGTACTTGCTCTTTCCATCTATCCGTAGATTTTGGAGCTTGGTCGGGGATATAGGGACTTTCTAAGGATTTACTGAGAAGAAGAGGCTCTTTCAAGATTGTTTTTTGCTGAGGAAGTGCTTCTTGGCTTTCTTCAGCTTTAGTGACTTTTTCTGTTTCCTCAGAAAGATCTTGCTCTTCTTCAGTAGAATTAGATGCCTTCTTTTCTTCTATTTCTGTTCTCGCTTCACCGCCTTCAGGAGTTTCAATTTTCTCTTCTTGCTGGCTTTCCAGTTCGACTTCAGCTTGAGAGACTTCCTCCTCTACTTGAGTATTTTTTTCAATTGGTGTATCGAGATCGGCTATCGTTTCTTCAGCCTTGTCTGCAACCTCTTGAGCTTGCTCTTCAGGCTTGTTCTTGCTTGTTGTTTTTACAAAATCATTACTTTCAAACCATTCTTGTTTCATGGTAGAACCTCCTTTTTAGTTAGATAAATATGCTTCTATAGTAGCAGATGTAAGCGTTTTTGTCAACGTCTGCTTGGTGTGGATATTAGTTCAATATCATCATCAGATCTCGCAATGAGTTGATCCTTGACATCGGTTTTTTCAGTTTTGTAAGGGTTGCTTAATTCCGTACCTCTTGATTCAGGCTCTTCTCTTGTGAATTGGAAGATAGAACCATAGTTGCTTGAGATGTCCCAGTTAATTCGTTGGCTTTCTTTCTGGTCTAGGATGATTCGGAGATAATCTTTGGCAGTCAGTTCAACCCTACCATGGACTTGGATATTTTCAGCGTGGAAGTGATGTTCTGTTGACTCTAGCTGACTATCTGTCAGATTTGTATCAAAGATATTAACGATATTGGGCGTTGTGAGTTTACTGTTTTTGATACGACTTCCTTCAATTCGGAGGATATAGCCGTTTGTATTGAGGGTCGTATTTTCAAGGCTAGCATTTATGATGGTGGTTTGTCCGCGATTGGCTGAGATGTTGATCCCTTTTAGAGTTCTCCCTTTTGGCAGTCTGAGAATAACTTCTTCAAAACGACTAGAGTAGCTACTTGCGATATGAAGAATTCCGCCAATTCCAGAAGAGATAAATGGACTTTCAGACAGTTTCTTATCAGTGAGACTCAGAGTTCTATCGTTCTGATTGGTGATAAGATCATGGTGAGCAGAAAGAGATGGATGGTAAGAAATGTGGATTTGATCATCGAAAGAGTCTGTGATGGTCAGCGCGTGTTGGTGGAGAGTGATTTCTAGGTTTTCGACTTCCTTGCCAAAGGTTAGTTCTTCCGTACGGCTATCATAGACAGGTTCTTTGGACAAGGAAAGTAGGCTCTTAATCCCATCAGATTGGATACCTACAAAGAGCAGGATAAAGCCGATAACGGTAGTCACCACACCAAAAATGAGAAATCCTTTTGTCAATTTACGCATGCTGGTCACCTCTCTTTCCTTTTTTAAGAACAAATTGCACCAAGCGAACAATGAGTAGACCGAAGAAGCGAGCTACATAGGAAATACCTAGTAAGACTAGTGAAGAAGCACCGATAGCCAGTAAACCAGAACCGAAAATCAAGATAAAGGCTGATTTGGCTTGGGCTAGGACAGTGAAACTTTCAACTAAAAATAGGAATCCGCCGATGATACCCAGTATGGAAACCGCAAAGAAAGCCAAGATGACAGTCAAGGCTGCCACAAAGATTGCGAACAGGGACACGAGGATGGCGATTCCCAGAGGAATACCGATGGGTGCTGCAAGGAGGGCTAACAAGGCGATATGCAAAATTTGTCGGTTATTTTTTTGAGCAGGTGCCTCATTGATTTTTTTATCGAGAAGATTAGAGAGAACTTCGTGGGCCGCTTCTTTGGGAGTTCCCAAACTAGCAATGAGTTCTTCTTCTCCTTCGACTCCAGCATCGTCAAAGAGTTCCCTGAAATAGTCCATGGCTTCAATTTGGTCAGCCTGAGGCAGTTTTTTGAGATAAAGTTCTAGCTGAGTCAGGTATTCAGTTCTTGTCATGGCGGATACTCCCTTCTATGATGCCATTGATGGTGTCTGTATAGAGTGTCCATTCATCTTTTAGGGTCAAGAGTTGCTCTATACCACCATTTGTCAAGGAGTAGTATTTGCGCATGCGACCTTGGAACTCTCTAGAATAGGTTGTCAGAAAGCTATTGCCTTCCAATTTTTTGAGAATGGGATAGAGTGTAGATTCTTTGATATTAGCGATCAGCTTAATGGTTTGGCTAATCTCATAACCATAAGAATCATCCTGCTCCAGTACGGCCAAGATGAGAAATTCAATCAAGGCAGAGGATGTTGGAAAGTACATGGGGAACCTCCTTTTCTAATGTGTAAGATTTTTATATATAATTTTTCTACACATACATTGTACATCTAAATGAAAGCCCTGTCAAGAGAAATGTGTAAAATTTTTATATATAAAAAACTTCTAGCAAAAACTAGAAGTTTAGAGGATTTTATCAGCTCTGTCCACAGTAAAGAGGGCCACAGTCATCAGGATATCGACGAGTAAGAGAGCAGCTACAGCTGGTACCCAAGAGTGGAAAAGGTCAAAACTGTATCCAAAGAGGGTTGGCCCAAAGGCTGCTAGGATGTAGCCTCCTGTTTGAGATAAACCAGACAATTGGGCTGTCTTTTCAGGAGCGCTTGTCTTGAGTGAAAAGTTGACCATGAGATAAGGGAAGAGGGCGCTGGTTGCGGTTCCGATGAGGAGATGGATGGCAAGCCAGTAAAAGAAATTACCGACTGGGAAAAAGAGCATGGAAATGCCGACCACACCAGCCAGTGAGACCAGAGTGAGCATGAGCTGACGGTTGCGAGTAGATAAGCTGGTTGTCAGGCTTGGGATGGTCATTGAAAAAGGGATACTAATCAGAGAGAAGATAGAGGTCAGCAAGCCAGCTTCGTGACTAGATAGACCTGCATGGATAGCCATGGTAGGTAGCCAGGTCATCGCGGTGTAAAAGAGCAGGGATTGGAAACCTGCAAAGACAATCACTGCCCAGACCTGTTTGTTACGCATGACCTTTGTTTGGCTTTTTTGTTTGGTTTGTGGAGCCAGTCTGTGATTATAACGGTGATTTGGGAGCCAGACCAAAAAAGTTGCTAGACAGAGCAGGGTGAGGAGGATGATGAGTCCTTTCCAAGAACTGGCTTGTGTAATAGGCACGGCTAGATAGGAAGCCAGAGCCGTTGCAATCCCCATAGAAGTTACATATAAGGTAGTCAGAAAACCAATTTTCTTTGGTTGATTGGCTTGGATGAGACTAGGAAGCAGCACATTGATGACTGCGATACTTGCCCCAACCATCAAGGTTCCTAGATAGAGTAGGGGCAGATTGATTAGTCGAATGAGAGAACCGATGGTCAAGAAGAAGAGGCTGTAGGTGAAGAGATGCTCCAAGCCGATTTTCTGAGCCAGTCGGGTAGAAAAGAGCGAGAAGAGGGTAAACATGAGGAGGGGAAGGCTAGTCAAGACACCAAGTGAACTAACTTCTACTCCCAGCCCTTGCGAAATATCTCCCAAAATAATGGGTAAAACAGTAAAAGGAGTCCGCAAAGAAACACCGATTAGGATAATACCTGGAATAAAAAAGAGTGATTGCTTTTTCATATAATACCTCTTCTAGCTGATTTTAATAACAGCTTATTTTAAGGCTTTTTCCCTATAATGTCAAGTAAGGTTTCTGGCTTTCAAGATAAAAATGGGAAAGTCTTGAAAATTATGATAAAATAGTGGAAGGAAATCTATACATTGGAGAAAAACTGTGTCTGAAAAGCAAAAAATCAGCGTATTGATGTCGGTCTATATCAAGGAAAATCCGACATTTTTAAAGGGTGCTATTGAGAGCGTTCAAAATCAGACCCTGAAACCAAGCGAATTGGTTCTGGTTGAGGATGGGCCTTTGACACCTGAACTCTATCAGGTATTAGACCATCTTGAAGTTGAGTCTGATATTCCAGTGAAACGCTATCCTCTTGAGCAGAATCAAGGTTTGGGTCTGGCTCTTCGACAGGGTGTTTTGCAGTGCCAGTATGATATCATCGCTCGTATGGATACGGATGATATAGCTGTTCCAGACCGTTTTGAGCAACAGGTTCAGCTAATGGAGAAGGACAAGCTAGACCTATTAGGTGGACATATTGCAGAGTTTATTGATAATCCTGATGAGATTGTTTCTTACCGTCGTGTTCCGACTCAACATGCAGATATTGTGGCTTATCAAAGGATGAGAAGTGCCTTTAACCACATGACTGTCATGTTCAAGAAGGACATGGTTCTCAAGGCAGGCAACTATGAGGATGGCCTTTATATGGAGGATGACCTCCTCTGGCTCAATATGATTGCTGCAGGAGCCAAGACTGGAAATCTGGATCAAATCTTGTGTAAGGTTCGTGTTGGAGCAGGGATGTTTGAGCGTCGTGGGGGACTGCGTTACCTTAAACTCTATCGTCAGGCTCGTCAGCGCATGCTGAAGAGAGGGCAAATTTCTTACATGGAGTATGCCAAGAGTGTTGCCATTCAGATGGTTGTTGCCCTTTGTCCAGGATTTGTCCGACAGTTTATTTTTATGAAACTGTTACGAAAAAGCAATTAAAAGATTGTAGCAAATCGTAAACTGGATAAAAAGCGTTATAATAACAATATAAATATCCAGCTCTTTTAAGGAGGAGTAGATTGACATGAATAAAAAACTAACAGATTATGTGATTGATCTGGTGGAAATTTTAAATAAACAACAAAAACAAGTCTTCTGGGGCATATTTGATATTTTGAGTATGGTGGTTTCCATCATTGTATCTTATATCTTATTTTACGGACTAATTAACCCAGCACCTGTTGACTACATTATCTATACGAGTTTGGCCTTCTTGTTTTATCAATTGATGATTGGATTTTGGGGCTTGAACGCTAGTATCAGTCGTTACAGCAAGATCACAGATTTTATGAAAATCTTTTTTGGTGTGACTGCGAGCAGCGTCTTGTCATATAGTATCTGCTATGCCTTCTTGCCACTCTTTTCAATCCGTTTCATCATTCTCTTTATCTTGTTGAGTACCTTCTTGATTTTATTGCCACGGATTACTTGGCAGTTAATCTACTCTAGACGCAAAAAAGGAAGTGGCGATGGAGAACACCGTCGAACCTTCTTGATTGGTGCTGGTGATGGTGGGGCCCTCTTTATGGATAGTTACCAACATCCAACCAGTGATTTGGAACTGGTCGGTATTTTGGATAAGGATGCTAAGAAAAAGGGTCAAAAACTTGGTGGAATCCCTGTTTTGGGTTCATATGATGATCTGCCTGAATTAGCCAAACGCCATCAAATCGAGCGTGTTATCGTTGCGATTCCGTCGCTTGACCCGTCAGAATATGAACGTATCTTGCAGATGTGTAATAAGCTGGGAGTCAAATGTTACAAGATGCCTAAGGTTGAAACCGTTGTTCAGGGACTTCACCAAGCAGGTACTGGGTTCCAAAAAATTGATATTACGGACCTTTTGGGACGTCAGGAAATTCGTCTTGATGAATCGCGTCTGGGAGCAGAACTGACAGGTAAGACAATCTTAGTCACAGGTGCTGGTGGCTCAATCGGTTCTGAAATCTGTCGCCAAGTTAGCCGCTTCAATCCTGAACGCATCGTCTTGCTCGGTCATGGGGAAAATTCAATCTACCTTGTTTATCATGAATTGATTCGCAAGTTCCAAGGGATTGATTATGTACCAGTTATTGCCGATATTCAAGACTATGACCGTCTCTTGCAAGTCTTTGAACAGTACAAGCCAGCTATTGTTTATCATGCGGCTGCCCACAAGCACGTTCCTATGATGGAGCGCAATCCAAAAGAAGCCTTCAAAAACAATATCCGTGGAACCTACAATGTTGCTAGAGCTGTTGATGAAGCTAAAGTACCTAAGATGGTTATGATTTCGACAGATAAGGCGGTCAATCCACCCAATGTTATGGGAGGAACCAAGCGTGTGGCTGAGTTGATTGTCACTGGTTTTAACCAACGTAGCCAATCAACCTACTGTGCGGTTCGTTTTGGGAATGTTCTTGGTAGCCGTGGTAGTGTCATTCCAGTCTTTGAACGTCAGATTGCTGAAGGTGGGCCTGTAACGGTGACAGACTTCCGCATGACCCGTTACTTTATGACTATTCCAGAAGCTAGCCGTTTGGTTATCCATGCTGGTGCTTATGCCAAAGATGGGGAAGTCTTTATCCTTGATATGGGCAAACCAGTCAAGATTTATGACTTGGCCAAGAAAATGGTCCTTTTAAGTGGCCACACTGAAAGTGAAATTCCAATCGTTGAAGTTGGAATCCGCCCAGGCGAAAAACTCTACGAAGAACTCTTGGTATCAA
This sequence comes from Streptococcus sp. 3705, assembly GCF_013277145.1. Taxonomy (GTDB): domain Bacteria; phylum Bacillota; class Bacilli; order Lactobacillales; family Streptococcaceae; genus Streptococcus. The sequence continues at coordinate 22,453 of NZ_VMMJ01000018.1, forward strand.
CCGAACTTGTTGATAATCAGGTTATGGATAAGATTTTCGTTGGTAAGGTCAATGTTATGCCTCTAGAAGTCATCGATCAAAAAATTGAAGAGTTCCGCACTCTTAGTGGAGATGAATTGAAGCAAGCCATTATCGCCTTTGCCAATCAAACAACCCACGTTGAATAAAAAAGAAAAGCGCATATTATCAAGTTGTTCATAAGAACCTTGGTAATATGCGTTTTGTTATGTAGAGACTTATACTCTTCGAAAATCTCTTCAAACCACGTCAACGTCGCCTTGCCGTAGGTATGGTTACTGACTTCGTCAGTTCTATCCACAACCTCAAAAC
>NZ_VMMJ01000019.1:0-98006 GCF_013277145.1 Streptococcus sp. 3705
TTTGAGCAACCTGCGGCTAGCTTCCTAGTTTGCTTTTTGATTTTCATTGAGTATAAAATACAAGAAATACCTCGATTTTGAAGTCGAGGTATCTTTTTTACATTTGCACAATCTTGCGATAGCTTCTTGAAGTAATCATGAAAATCAAGACATAGGCGATGAGGAAGATAGCGCAGATAGACAAGGTCACAATCAACATCATAGTCGTATCTATTACACCAATCACTTTTAAAATCAGACTAAGCATATGGTAGGCAAAGGCTAGATGTATGAAGGCAAAGAGCAAAGGAAGGAAGAAAACAGTTAAAACCTGTTTGTTGATGGTTTGCTTGATTTGCTTTTGATCTAAACCAACTTTCTGCAAGATAATAAAGCGTTCACGGTCTTCGTAGCCTTCAGAAATTTGTTTGTAGTAGATGACCAGAACAGTTCCGACCATAAAGATAATGGATAGGAAAATACCGATAAAGAAGACACCACCAAAGAGGGCACTCATCTGAGTACTAGCATCTGATAAATTACTACCATAAACATAGCTACCTTCCGTGTTTAATTGAGCATTAAATTGATCGAGGTATTTATCATACTCGTCAGCGACCTTGAGTTGTTCTTCTTCACTGGCATTTACATTCATACCACCGTAAAACTGATTATAGATAGCCGAATCTGGGAATTGATCCAAAAAGGCTTGTAAATCAGGTACAACAAGATAATTGTAATCAGCAGTCAAAATATTAAACTGATTTGGAACGTGGTTCACAATGAAATCTTTATTAAATTCTTCTTTGACAGAAAATTGATGATCATTCAGAATTAGAGTTTTCTGTTCTTTAACTCCCTCATTCTTGGCAAAGAGTCCGACCTCATTTCCTGATAGAGACAGTTTTTGACCAGTCATATTTTCATAATCTTTTTGGTCAAATACCATGAAAACTGTTGTGGGTTGGACACGATTTTGTCCTTTTTCAAAAAGGGTTAACTTATTTCCTTCTTGGTTCGCAACACCGAAGTAAGTGTAACGAAACACTTCTTTTTCTTTAATCTTATAACCTTTGTCACTTGCAAACTGGCTCAAGAGTTTGTTCAAGTCTTCTTTTTCAACATTTTGCCCTGAAACTCCAAAATCATGAGGATTTAGAACTTTTTTAAAGCTTTCTGCGGAATTGAAAATGCTTGTCGCTGCTGACATGGTTACCAAAACCATTGTTGATAAAATAGCGATAGTTGCTAGTCCAACCGCATTTTTCTTCATACGGAAAATCAAGTTGGAAACAGAGATAAGATTATTTGGTTGGTAATAGTATTTCTTGTTTTTCTTTAAGATTTGAAGGAAAACGGTAATTCCTGCATTAAACAAGAGATAGGTACCAAAGATAACCAGCAAAACAGCTAAGAAGAAGGTGGTTAAGGCTGTAAGGGGATCTTTTACTGTAAGGGCAAGATAATAGCCAATCCCTAAACTAATCGAACCAAGAATAGTTTGGAGAGGAAGGAAACGACCTTTTTTCTCTCCACTTGCTTTCTCACGAGAGAGCTGGAGGGCATTCATACGGGCGATTCGAAGGGCATTCAGGAACATGAGGCCTAGGAAAATCAATCCAAAGACAACAAGTACTGCAATGACAACATTCATTTGGAAGGTAGCGACCAGCTCAACCTTCAATTTCATCAGTTTGAGCAGGAAAGCGAAAATTAACTTGTCAAACAAGGCTCCAATACCGATACCCGCTCCAACAGTTAGAATCCCAAATAGCACTAACTCCTTAAAGGTCATACTGATAAGATGACGCTTCTCCAAGCCCAACATGCCATAAATTCCCAGTTCCTTGGAACGGTTCTTCATGACAAAACTATTGGCATAGAGGACGATAATGGCTGACGCAAGGGTGACGACAAACATACCAAATCCAAGTGTAGCCTGAATGGTTGTTCCTCCACGGATTTCAGCAATCTTGGGATTGAAAGTTAGAGAGTAAAAGAGATAGGTGACAGTGACTGCCAAGAGAACAGCCAGCGCAAAAGGATAATAGAGTTTGCGGTTTTTAATCAAGTTCGATACCGCTAACTTATTGGTTAATCGAAACATACTAATTCACCTCGCTTGCCATGACAGTCAAGGTATCAGAGATTTCTTGGAACATCTGACGTTCTGTCTTCTCTCCACGGTAGATTTGGTTGTAAAGAATGCCGTCTTTGATAAAGAGTACACGTTTAGCTCTGCTAGCTGCTGCTGTGGAGTGGGTTACCATGAGAATAGTTTGGCCGCGCTCATTGATTTCATCAAAAACATCAAGTAAGGCTGCAGATGACTTGGAATCAAGGGCTCCTGTTGGCTCGTCCGCAAGGAGAATTTCAGGTTCAGTGATGATGGCGCGTGCTACTGCTACACGCTGTTTTTGCCCACCTGAAATCTCGTAAGGGTACTTCTCTTGCAATTGGTTGATACCTAGATTCTCAGCTGTCACCACCAATTTCTTCATCATCTCCGTAATGGGTCTTCTTGACAAGACAAGGGGAAGCAAGATATTATCTTTTACAGAGAGAGTATCTAACAAATTAAAGTCTTGGAAGACAAATCCCAGCTTTTCACGACGGAAGCTAGAAGCCTGTGAATTTTTAATGGTTGCGGTGTCTGTTCCATTCAGGTAAACTTGTCCACGACTTGGTTTATCCAGCATAGCTAGGATATTGAGAAGAGTGGATTTACCAGAACCGGACTCACCCATGATGGCAACGTAGTCACCCTTTTCGACGGTAAAGTGAATATCCTTGAGGGCCTCTACTTGGTTGCCCTGAAAACGAGTTTTGTAAATTTTTTGAACGTGTTTTACATCTAAAAGTGTCATGAGAATCTCCTTTCTTAATATCCCATCAAATGAAATGTCGCTTGCATCATAGCGCATCCTAGCTGAACGCGCTCGATATCTTTGTGGCTTGGTTTTCTTGTTTTCTTATGTAAGATTTGTTTCATGATGTTACTCCTTTGTTCTTTATGAGTATAGTTTACATCAAAAAAAGACCGCTTGCCATAACATAACCTTACAAAAGAGACTTTAATCTTACATTTTTGTAAGATTGGGGGAAATGTAGGCAAAATTACTTAGAAAATGATTTGATTTCCTATTTTTAAAATTGTAAAATATAAGTGTGAAAAGGCTTACTTTGGAAAGGAGGAAGCGGGAACTAACATTTGAGTAAGCTTACCTAGATAACATACCATTAAATTTAACACTTGCAAGTTGTTCAACCTATAAGGAAAGAAGGGGCGCTTTAATGAAACATAAAGAACATATACTCATCGGACTTCTCTATCTCCTCTCTCTCCTCTCTCCATTCATCGGTCAGTTCTTAGTTGAAAAAACATACTTTATCGGTACAGAATTTACAGCTACTGCTTATGCTATTTGCTGGCTATCAGTTGTTATCAGCATCCACCATTTTTCAAAAAATGTATTGTCTCAGCAACAAAAATAGATTAGAAACATGAGTTCAAAAACATGCTTTTAGTTTGTAGATGAAGCTGGCGAAATATTATTAAAAGTAAAAAAGCTTTAAATCAAGCAGTTTAGACTATTGATTTAAAGCTTTTTGCTTATTCCAAATCTTCTGTAAAACCTCACCAAAACCATCCATCATTTTCTTCAATGGCTTGAGCTTCTTTGCGTTTGCGTGGGCCTGTTCCATACATTTCTGCTTCAATTTCTTCCTTAGTAGGCATGACAGAAGCTAGGATGATATAGATAATCACGCCAAGTCCAAAGTTTGCAACTGTAAAAATGGCAAACAGAAAACGTACAAGGGTTACATCAAAGTTCCACTTGTCTGACAGACCTGCCAAAACTCCTGAAATCATGCGATTTCGTCTCATTTTATAAAATTTACTGTTCATGATTTTCCTCTTTCTGCTAGGTTAGACATAGTATATCATGGGTAGGCTCGGCTTTCATCAGTCCTCAGGCTGATTTATTAGTAGCAATTTACCTCGACAAAGTCCACAGCGATAGCGTTTGGTATCAATCTTTCGCTTGCGCTGATAACTTTGCTGGCAGGATTGACAACGATAGAGCTTAATTGGTTTGGAGTTGCTATTTGGCAAGGTTGGTACAAAGCGTAATCCATCCACTGCTTTCAACAGTTCCTTAAAATCCCGATTCTTGTGTTGATAGCCCTTCCCTTGAAAATAGAGGTGATAATGACAGAGTTCATGTCGGACAATTTTCCTAAAAACGTCTAAACCCAGTTCCTGATAAACCTTGGGATTAAAATCCAAATGCCCATCTTTTGGGAAAAATCGCCCACCTGTCGAACGTAGACGAGAATTCCACTGAGCTTGATGGATAAAAGGTCTGCCGAAGTCTTCTAGTGAAACCTGCTTGACGTAATCAGTCAGTTTCATTTGGAGCTAGAAGCGACAGATTGACTTTTTCACGTTCAGTATCGATTTTCTTAACCCAAACCGTTACCAAATCACCAACGGATACCACTTGGCTAGGGTGTTTTATAAACTTGCGACTCATGTGGGAAATATGGATCAAACCGTCCTCATGAATCCCAATGTCAACAAAGGCACCAAAGTCAACTACATTACGCACCACTCCTTCTAGCTTCTGACCAACCACTAAGTCTTTGATATCTAGGACATCTTGGCGGAGAACTGGAGCATCAAAGGAATCACGGAAATCTCGACCTGGTTTGAGAAGGTCAGCAATGATATCTTTAAGGGTTTCTGGACCAAGGTCTAGCTCTTGCGCCATTTCCTTGACTGAAAGCGACTTGAGTTTACTTTGGGCTTCTTCATTCAGGTCCGTGATATCCAATCGTTTGAAGAGCTCCTTAACAGCAGCGTAATTTTCTGGGTGTACTCCTGTATTATCAAGGATATTGCTACTTTCTGGTATTCGAAGGAAACCAGCTGCCTGTTCAAAAGCCTTGGCCCCCAGACGAGGGACTTTCTTGATTTGGGCGCGCGAAGTAATTTTTCCTTCTTCCTCACGGTATTTGACGATATTTTCAGAAATGGTTTTATTGAGTCCAGCTACGTGTGAAAGAAGAGCAGGACTGGCTGTATTGATGTTGACACCGACTTGGTTAACAACCGTATCCACGACAAAATCCAGACTTTCAGACAACTTCTTCTGGCTGACATCGTGCTGGTACTGACCGACACCGATTGACTTGGGATCAATTTTGACCAATTCAGCAAGGGGATCTTGCAAACGACGGGCGATAGAAATAGCAGAGCGTTTTTCAACAGTCAAGTCTGGAAATTCCTGACGAGCAAGTTCGCTGGCAGAATAGACAGAAGCACCACTTTCGTTAACAATGACATAGCTGACTTCAGAAAAATCTTTAAGAACTTCCGCCACAAAGGCTTCACTTTCACGACTAGCAGTACCATTTCCGATAGCAATAATTTCTACGCCGTATTGACCAATCAAATCTGCCAAATCTTTCTTGGCTTCTTCGATTTGATGAGTTGATGCTGGTTTGACAGGATAAATGACCTGAGTTGTCAGCATTTTTCCTGTTGCATCCACGACAGCTAGCTTGGCACCTGTACGAAAGGCAGGGTCAAATCCTAGAACCACGCGCCCTTTCAACGGAGCAACCAAGAGGAGATTGCGCAGATTGTCAGAAAAGAGTTGGATAGCTCCTTCTTCTGCCTTTTCAGTTAGTTCTGTCCGAATACGGCGCTCGATAGCAGGCAAGACTTTTTTCTTAACTGACTGATGAACAACTTCATCAATATAGGTATTCTTCACCTTGAAACGAGCAGCAAAGAAGGCAAGGATACGGTCCGTCGCATGTTCAAAACCGACCTTCAAGATACCTAGCTTTTCCCCACGATTGAGGGCTAAGGTACGATAACCTTGCATATTTCCAACCGTCTCTGAAAAATCATAATAAATCTGAAAAACCTGCTTTTCATCAAGACTTTCATCCTTGACTTGGGAAGTGAGTTTAGAGTGTCTCAACACCTCCTGATAAGTCATGGAGCGCAAAGTCACATCTTCCGATAAGGCTTCGACCAAGATATCAACTGCACCAGCCAAGGCTTCCTTACCAGTCGCAAATCCTTCACAGACAAACTTTTCAGCCTCTTTTTCTAAATCAGCTACATTCTGCAAAATAAAGCGAGCAAGAGGGAAGAGTCCGGCTTCACGGGCAATGGTTGCCTTGGTTCGACGTTTTTCCTTGTATGGAAGATAGAGTTCTTCTACATCAGCTAGTTTTTCGGCAGCTAAGATAGCTTCTTCCAACTCCTTGGTCAGCTTGCCTTGCTCTTGAATCTTAGCCAAGACAGCTTCCTTACGGTCGTTGAGATTTGTCAGACTTTTATCCAAGTCGATAATGGCCTTAATTGCCACCTCATCCAGACTACCAGTCATGTCCTTGCGATAACGTGCGATAAAGGGAATAGTCGCCCCTTCAGCTATCAAACTTAGAACAGTATCAATTTGCTTTAACGTCACTCCCAAATCTTGGGAAATTTTTTCATATTTTTTATCCATGAATCTATTATACCACAAGCTGGAAGGCTTGCTCCAATCCTTTTCATACTCAATGAAAATCAAAAAGCAAACTAGGAAGCTAGCCGCAGGCTGCTCAAAATACTGTTTTGAGGTTGTAGATAAGACTGACGAAGCCAGTCACATATATACGGCAAGGCGAAGCTGACGTGGTTTGAAAAGATTTTCGAAGAGTATCAACTATCGAAAACAAATTAAAAAACTCCCTTTTCCTCAAAATAATAGTATAATAGAGGTAGAATTTAGAATCGAGGTACACCTATGGCTGTAAAATTTACAAAACGAGACGACTTGGACAAGATGTTTGAAGAGTTTGCTAAACTCCCAGATTTGAAGCAAGTTACTTTCCCTGATGACAAAGAGAAAAAAGCCAAAACAGAAAAGAAAAACTAGATGACTACTTTCCAACAACTCCCATCTAGTGTACTTCAAACTGGAGCTATTTTTCTCTCTATAATTATTGAAGCACTCCCTTTCGTTCTGATAGGAAGTATTGTCTCTGGGCTGATTGAGGTTTATATCACACCTGACAAGGTTTATCATTTTCTCCCTCGAAATCGTTGGGGGAGAATCTTTTTTGGCACCTTCGTTGGTATACTTTTCCCTTCTTGCGAATGTGGAATCGTCCCCATCATCAATCGTTTTCTGGAAAAGAAGGTTCCTAGTTACACGGCCGTTCCTTTTCTTGTAACAGCACCTGTTATCAATCCCATTGTTCTCTTTGCGACCTATTCTGCCTTTGGCAACTCCTTCCATATCGCCCTGTTACGAGCTCTGGGTTCCATCGTTGTGGCTGTAATACTAGGGATTTTTCTAGGATTTTTCTGGCAAGAACCGATTCAAAAAGAAAATCGTCTGGCTTGTCATGAGCATGATTTTACTCACTTAAGCCCTGCAAAAAAGGTTTTTCAGGTCTTTGTGCAAGCCATTGATGAATTTTTTGATACGGGACGTTATTTGGTATTTGGCTGTCTCTTTGCCTCTGTTATACAGGTCTATGTTCCGACACGGATTCTGACCTCTATCAGTGCGACTCCTCTTTTTGCCATCCTGCTCTTGATGCTTTTGGCCTTTCTTCTTTCGCTCTGTAGTGAGGCGGATGCCTTTATCGGTGCTTCTCTTCTCTCGAGTTTCGGATTGGCACCAGTTATGGCCTTTCTGGTGATTGGCCCAATGCTGGATATCAAAAATATTCTCATGATGAAAAATTACTTGAAAGCACGATTTATCAGTCACTTCATAACGATTGTAACTCTTGTCGTCTTAGTCTATTCTCTCTTGATTGGAGTCATCCTATGATTCGATTTTTAGTTTTAGCTGGCTATTTTGAACTGACTATTTACCTCCATTTGTCGGGCAAATTAAACCAGTACATCAACATGCACTATTCCTATCTGGCCTATATCTCCATGGTACTTTCCTTTATTTTGGCAATTGTTCAACTGTATATCTGGATGAAGCAAGTCAAAACCCACAGTCATCTGAACAGCCGATTGGCCAAGATGACGAGTATTTCTCTTCTGGCTATTCCACTTGTCATCGGCTTAACTTTCCCAACTGTTAGCTTGGATTCTCAGACTGTTTCTGCTAAAGGTTATCATTTCCCCCTATCGGAAGGAACGGATCTGGCCATTCAGACAAGCGAAGGGACAACAAGTCAATATTTGAAACCAGATACCAGTTCTTATTTTTCAAAATCAGCCTATGAAAAGGAAATGCGAACGGCGGCGGATAAATACTTATCCCAAGATAGTATTCAGATCACTAATGAAAACTATATGGAGGTCATGGAGGCTATCTACGACTATCCAGATGAGTTTGAGGGCAAGACAATCCAGTTTACAGGCTTTGTCTACAATGACCCCAGTCATGCCAATAGCCAATTTCTGTTCCGCTTCGGCATTATCCACTGTATCGCGGATTCAGGTGTCTATGGCTTACTGACCAAGGGAAATACCCGTCAATATGAAAATAATACTTGGATAACAGCCAAGGGAAAACTGGTCAATCACTACCATAAAGAACTCAAACAAAACCTTCCAACCTTGGAAATCGAAAGCTTTACCAAAGTCGATAAACCAGAAAATCCCTATGTTTATCGAGCTTTTTAAAAAGCAAACCAAGTTCATAAAAAACTCTAAGCAGGAAGAGCCTGCTAACTCGTGACAGAAAAAGAAGTTTAGCCTATAATGAAGACGAACAATACCAATCCGTGGTGTTTAATAGGGCTTTTCCTAGCCTGTTTAAAAAACTGGATGAACAAGAGTCATGAGAAAACTCGAATATGCTTGGAGCATGAAAACATATTACTAGTAGCCTCTTGTTCTATTGTTCAAATAGTTAACAGGAGGTTTTTATAATGGAAGCTATGATCGAAACGTGTTGTGGTATTGATGTCCATCCAAAATCCATTGTTTGTTGTATTCTAGATGGTTCACTAGATAGCAATAAACCAAAGAAAATTCAGAAGAAATTTGGAACAACTACTGTAGCTCTTCACAATGCTTTAGATTGGATGGTATAGATGCTTAGTTTTAAACAAGCATCTATAATAAAGCTATGGCATATAGTACAGATTTTAAACAAGGAGTATTAGATTACATCAAAGAGGACACAGCCATATCGAGGCGGTCAAAGTTTTTGATGTTGGCGTCAGAACTTTCTTCACGTGGGAAAAGAAAGACGTGAACAAGGACACTTAGAGCGGAAAAAGTGAGTCGTCAAAAAGCGGGAAATCCCTTTAGAGGAGTTGAAAGTCTTTGTAAAGGCTCATCCAGACGCTTTTTAACGGGAAATTGCGGCACATTTTGATTGTGCTGTTCCTTCAGTATGGACAGCTTTAAAGCAATTCATATCACTTTAAAAAAAAAGACAACTAGCTCTAAGGAACAAGATCCAGAGAAAGTCGCTGAGTTTCTTGATATTTTGGATAACCTAAAAGATTTACCAGTCGTATATATTGACGAAACGGGAAACGACCGCTAGCTCTATCGTCCTTATGCACGGGCTCCTAGAAGGGAGAAAGTCTATAACAAGATTAGCGGACGGCGTTTTGAGCTGACTTCAATTGTTGCAGGACAAGTAGACGGAGAGTTTATAGCTCCTATGATTTACAAGGAAAGTATGACGAGGGATTTCTTTGTGGAGTGGTTCAAAACGCAGCTCTTGCCTGCTTTGAAGACACCTCACGTCATTGTCATGGACAATGCTAGTTTTCATCCCAAGCATATCTTGGATGAACTTTACATTAAAGATAAACACTTTTTCTTACCTCTACCAGCTTATTCACCAGATTTGAATCCTATTGAGCAAGCTTGGGCTATCTTGAAAAAGAAAGTGACGGATTTATTAAGGAAAGTCCCAAATATTTTTGAATATTTGAAGTGCTTTTTTAAAACTAAATGACTATAATACGAGGGATTTGATGATTTTTCTTGACGATAGAAGACTCAACGACCATCATTTTAGAGCATATATTTATAGTGGATTGAACATAGAATAGTATACCCATAATTCTAAAACCTGTATAGAAATTAATTTGAATTCACTAATCTTTTTGTTCACATCTTATTTCAATTCACTATATAACTCAATTTCATAATAAAAACACCTCAAAAGTTAGATTTTCTAGCTCTAACTTTTGAGGTGCAGCCCATTTATGTATGATAGTCTTTTGGTTATTATTTCATCTATCTTTGTTAAAAGAAAGAATACTTATTATGAATTTGGGTCATCAAGACTACGGCCATGTAAGCCTTTTTCACGTTGGGCTTGGCGTAGTTTTTCTGGTGTAACATCGTTCCCTTCTTCGTCCACAATTTTGATCCCTTCAATATGGTGACGAACCGTGCGACGATAACCTTCGATGTACTCCTCACGTAGTTTGGCTTGTTCCACTTTTTCTTCTGGGGTCAAGCCTTCTGTTTTTTTCTTTTTGGCAAGCTCGTTGATACGATCAATTTTTTTAGGATCCATGTTTCTCTCCTTTATGATAAGATTTAATCCGTTTAACAGATTTTATTTGGTATTGATTTGGTTAAAACGTGCAAGTTTAGCTGCTTTCTTGGTTAATTGCGACAAGATTGCCAAACGATTTTGACGGACTGCTTCATTTTCAGCCATAACCATGGTATTCTCAAAGAAGGCATCAATGACTGTACTAAGCGCAAAGAGCTGTTTCAATTGCTGACTGGCAGTCCCTGACAAAACGAGTGATTCTACTGCTTCTGCCAAGGCTTTCTCTTCTTCATTCTCAAAGAGAGCTGAATCAACTGTAGCAATTCCTTTTGCCTTCTCAGCCAAGTTAAAGGCACGAGAAAGTGATTCAACAGATGGTTTGAAATCTTCTTCCTTACTTGCTTCTACAAGAGCACTTGCTGCTTCCAACATATCTGCCACAACAAAGTTCGAACTTGCAAGTACTGCTTCCTTGGTATCTTTTGGAGTAGAACCCATCATCTTATCAACACGAGCCTTGATAAAGTCCATAACCTCTGTCTTATTTTCATAAGTCAAGCTGTCAAATTTCAAAGCATAAAGGCTATCAATCAGCTCGTCCATAGCAATGTGCCAACCAAAAGCATCCAAGATACGAACTACACCTTGAGTTGCACGACGAAGAGCATAAGGGTCATTAGACCCTGATGGAATCAAACCTACTGAGAAGAAGCTCAAAATCGTATCCAATTTGTCTGCAATGGCAAGCACTGCGCCGACCTTGCTCTCTGGAAGTTCTCCTTCAGCTGAAGTAGGCATGTAGTGTTCACGAATAGCAGCTGCCACCGCTGGAGTTTCACCAGCAAGAAGGGCATATTTCTCACCCATAATTCCTTGGAGTTCGTCAAACTCACCAACCATACCTGTTAACAAGTCAAACTTGTAAATGGCTGCTGCACGGGCTAGGTCAATCGTTTCATCCGCTGACAAGCCTGCTTTTTCTGCCAAGAGAATAGCAATCTGACCAGTACGAATCATGTGTTCACGAAGGGAACCAATTTTCTCATGGAAAGTCACATTGTTTAATTTTTCAACAAGATCTGAAATCACCAATTTTTGGTCTTCACGCCAGAAGAATTCACCGTCTTCTAAGCGAGCGACCAAGACTTTTTCATTACCTTTGATGACATTTTCCAAATGCTCTGCGTTTCCATTACGAACAGAAATGAAGTTTGGCAAGAGTTTACCGTCTTGATCACGGACAACAAAGTACCGTTGGTGTTCTTTCATCGAAGTCACCAAAACTTCTTCTGGAACTTCAAGGTATTTGGCATCAAAGCTTCCCATAAAGGCAGTTGGGTATTCAACCAAGTTCAAGACTTCATTAAGCAAATCCGCATCAATTTCGATATGTACACCATGCTCAGCTTCGATTGCTTTGATTTGATCAACAATCATTTGCTCACGTTCACGTGGATCTGCAATTACATACTGTGCACGAAGGTCTTCTTCATAGCTCAATGCTGACTGAATCTTAGTTTCTTGTCCCAAGAAACGATGGCCACGGCTCACACGCCCTCCCTTAATATCAAGGAAATCCAAATCAAACTCTTCTTCATCTAAAAGAACAGTTAAAGTGTGAACAGGGCGGATGTATTCAAAGGTGTTGTTAGCCCAGTGCATGCTGACAGGGAAAGTCAATGACTTCAAGACATCTACAACACCAGGAACAATTGCTTCAACTGCTTGACCAACTTCTTCCTTAGTGACATAGACATATTCTTCCCCCTTAATTTCACGGAATTCGATATCTTCAACAGTCAATCCTTTTCCACGAACAAATCCTTGAGCTGCTTTGGTGAAGTTTCCATCGCTATCCAAGGCAATTTTCTTTGCTGGCCCCTTAAAATCTTCCGTCAAATCAGACTGTTTGTATGCAAGACCAGTTACACGAACAGCCAAACGACGTGGTGTTGAGAAGGTCTGAATAGCTTCAAAAGACAAGCGGTTTTCCTTGAGGAAGGCTGCCATTTTTTCGCCTAGTTGTTTTTCACTTGGTGTGACAACATAGGCTGGTAATTCTTCAAGACCGAGTTCTACTAATAAGTTTTTTGTCATGTTTTTTCTCCGAAAAGTATCTTTTTATTTTCCAGTTTGCCTTATGTGATTGGCACGCAAGCAACCAACTTCGTTGTTTCATTGCTAAAACTGGAGCCAAAAGTCTCCAATTTTGCCTAGTATCCTTAGCTTCACTAAGGATACCTTCATCACTGCGGCAACTGGTTCAGGGCTCACTCTGTTCGCCCATTTTCGTAATTTGTCACTCTCTCTATTCTGCTTCTTCTGCTAAGAGTTTAGCTCGTGTTGCTTCATCTAAAAGTGGGTAGCCTAGGCGTTTGCGTTCTGCGACAAAGGTTTTAGCTACGACACGGGCCAAGTTACGGATACGAGCGATATAGCCTGCGCGCTCTGTTACAGATACGGCACCACGCGCATCAAGCAGGTTAAAGGTGTGTGAACATTTGAGAACATAGTCATAGGCAGGGTGCACCAATCCTTCTTCCAAGGCGCGACCAGCTTCTTTTTCAAACTTATCAAAGTTTTCCAGCAACATTTCTTGGTCAGAAATTTCAAATGAATATTTTGAGTGCTCATACTCAGGCTGGATAAAGATTTCTCCGTATTTTACACCATCAGCCCACTCGATATCATAGACAGAGTCTACTTCTTGAATATAAGAGGCCAAGCGCTCCAAACCATAGGTAACTTCCGCAGTCACAGGGCCAGTTGCCAATCCACCGACTTGTTGGAAATAAGTAAACTGAGTGATTTCCATTCCGTCAAGCCAAACTTCCCAACCAAGACCAGCTGAACCAGTTGATGGGTTTTCCCAGTTGTCCTCAACAAAACGGATATCGTGCTCCAAAGGATTGATTCCCAATTTTTCCAAAGACTCAAGGTACAGTTCTTGGATGTTTGATGGAGATGGCTTCATGACCACCTGGAATTGGTGGTGTTGGTAAAGACGGTTAGGGTTTTCCCCGTAACGACCGTCAGCAGGACGACGTGATGGCTCTACATAAGCCGCATTCCATGGCTCAGGTCCGATAGCACGAAGGAAAGTGTAAGGACTCATTGTCCCCGCACCTTTTTCATTATCATAAGCCTGCATAAGCATACAACCTTGGTCATTCCAAAATTGTTGCAAAGTCAAAATAATTTCTTGAAATGTTAATTTCTTAGACATTGAATACTCCTTAATAAAAAATGATTTCTTGCGACACGAGTCTGCCTCGTCGATTATACGAGGCAAGACGAGTTAGTACTGCGTCTAGCTCAGGCACTCTAGTGCTGAGCGTGGGGCAGTCCGACTGAAGGAGGTTTCTGCCACTGACGCAGTGGAAAGTCAATTTTTTAGACATTGTTTACTCCTTTTTATATAAATTACTTGCGACACGAGTCTGCCTCGTCGATCATACGAGGCAAGACGAGTTAGTACTGCGTCTAGCTCAGGCACTCTAGTGCTGAGTGTGGGGTATCCCGACTGTAAGGAGGTCTCTGCCACTGAAGCAGTGAAATGTTAATTTCTTAGACATTGTTTACTCCTTTAGTTTTTATATTTCTTTTTCAATTAATTTCTGCTGAACAAACCAATTTAACAAGGGAAGAGTTTTATCTGTATTTGCCCATAAATGATAAGAATCGAAGACCGCTTGTATACTACCTAGATTTTCTACCAACTTATCTATTGTCAAAAAACTACGCCAGTATTCGTAAAAAATACTTGAATAGTTCTTATCATAGGTCGAAGAACCAAAATCATTCAATGAATGCCAACCATACTTCTTCTGAAAAAGTTCTACAAGAGATTGATTACAAATTTTTTCCGCCTGAAATTCCTCTTCTGTCAAGAAATACTTGCGACTAATATATTCAACCATCCCCTCTTCGAACCATATATAAGAGTCGTAACCATCAAAATCATCTAAAAAATGTTCCGACCAATGAGCTAACTCATGTCCTACAATCTGTAAGAGGAAATTTTCAGATAAAGAATGATAGTGACTTTCTATTGCTTGAGTTTGCTCAGAACACTCGTAGTCCATCAACTGATACAAATACAACTCTTTCCAAACAGCTAAATCAGGCGTCATAACCATTCGTCTATTATTTGTATAGGCTGGAACAGCGCTTTCCCTAATAATCTGTGTAGCAGCATTAAAACTTGACCAAATAACGGCTTGCGGTAAATCACAGACTGCAAGTTCATTCTTTAAAAAAGATTGATAATCTTTCAACTTTTCAGTATTTCTTACTACAAAATCACGAAATGCAGCTAGTTGACTATCGTCTTTTACAAGATAAAGGTTTTCCACGTCTCTCCTTTCTTTCACACAATAGACTGAATAAGCAAAAGAACCACATCCGACAATCCTAGGTTGATTTAACCTAGGGGCGTCAGAAACGCGGTTCCACCCTAATTTATTACTTCATTGTTTTTGAAAATACTACAGAAAGCGCCAGCTCTTGATTTTGTTCTACTTGGCTCCCACTATCCCAAGCTCGCTTGAAGAACGCCATAAGACTTTCTTTCCTGCTGACTATTATATCAAAAATTAGAATAATGTACAATTCTTTTTATGATTTTCTAAAAATCCACATCATCAACTCGTGGAGCACCAGATTGAACAGCAATCGTTTTTAAGGTTTCATGTTCCTCATGGCTCAATTCAATTCCAAAGCAATCAAGATTAGCCTGAATACGAGAGGCTGTGACAGATTTTGGAAGTGGTAGAAATCCTTCTGCCAAGCTCCATGCCAAGGCTATCTGAGCAACCGATTTTCCGTGATTTGCTGCGATTTCTTGCACTTGCTTGCTATCAAACAGTTCTCCCTGACCAAAAGGGCCCCAAGCTTCCAATAAAATTCCTTTTTCTCGACAGTAAGCTACGACTTCCTCTTGATAGACACCTGGCGCCAAGCGAACCTGATTGACCGCCGGAAGAATTTTTGCTGTTTCAAGCAAGGCATCCAAATGATGGGGAAGAAAATTACTAACACCGATAGCACGGATTTTCCATTGGTCATTTTCTCTGAGCAGTTTTGGATTTGGCCAATGAATCAAATACAGATCCAAATAATCCAAGCCCAACTTCGCTAAAGACTCTGCAAAAGCCTGACGAGCTTGCTCATAGGTTTGCTGACTATTCCAAAGCTTGGTAGTTACGAACAATTCCTCTCGTGGAACTCCACTATCTTGAATGGCACGACCAACACTTTCTTCATTTTTATAAATAGCTGCCGTATCGATATGCCTATAGCCTGCCTTTAAAGCCTCTAGGACAGCTTGATAGGCAATCTCTCCATTTTCAGCTTTCCAGGTTCCAAATCCCAGAACTGGAATTTCTACTCCATTATTTAATTGATAGGTATTCATATGCTTCTCCTTCTATTTTATACTCTTCGAAAATCTCTTCAAACCACGTCAACGTCGCCTTGCCGTAGATATGGTTACTAACTTCGTCAGTTCTATCTGCAACCTCAAAACACTGTTTTGAGCAACCTGCAGCTAGTTTCCTAGTTTGCTCTTTGATTTTCATTGAGTATTATTCATCAATTATAGCATAAAACATTTTTTAAGTAGTACTATCTTTTGTAAAAAATAAGTCTATCACATATCTGACAGACCTATTTTTTATTGCTTATTCATCACGACTATAATACAGCTCATGAGGTTTTAGGCGAGTATTGAGCATCTCTGGTATGGTCACAAAGGTATAACCCTGATTTTTCAAATATTCAATGACCTTCGGCAAGGCATTGACTGTCGGACTGTGAATATCATGCATCAGAACGATAGAGCCATTAGCTACTTGATGCTGAATTTCCGTCAAAATAGCCGCTTCATTTTTACTCTTCCAGTCCAGACTATCCACATCCCACATGATAAAGCTCAAATCCAAGCTATTGCGAATATCATCTGTAATGGCTCCATAAGGCGGGCGCATGAGTTTTGAACTAGAACCCAGCACTTTAGTTAGCACATCCTCAGTATCAGTAATCTGTTTTTTAGCTTCATCAAGAGAGAGTTGCGAGAGAATCGGATGGCTCCAACTATGGTTTCCAACAACATGACCTTCAGATTTTATCCTCTTCACCAAGTCCTCATTCCCAGAAACATTTTTCCCAAGCACAAAGAAAGTGGCTTTAACACCATATTTAGCTAGAGTCTCTAATGCCTGCGGGGTCGTTGCTGGATTTGGACCATCATCAAAGGTTAGAGCGACAACTTTTTGATGTTTCTTATCAAAGTAAGACTGGTACAAGGCTGCGTCTTTTTCAAGTAAGTACGAAGATTGGATAACATCAAAGAAAGCAGATACTGGCAAGGCTATCTCTTCTAAATTTTCAACCGCAGGACTTGGATAAAGGATAATCTGACTATCCTTGTAATCAAAATTCCATGCAGATAAGTCTTGGTCAGAGAAACCTTTAACAATCTGGTCACTCTGGTCTTGATCTAATTTCTTATCCTGTAAGAAAGAGGTCAACTCTTTTATCAGCTGTTCCTTAGCCTTACTAGCATCTGAAAACAGTTGGTCAAGTGTAAAAGGTTGCCCATCTTCTGTTAAGTGAACCTTTCCTAGACTGGTCTTTTCTGTCTCTTCAACCTTAAAATCAACTAAATCATAGATTTGTTTGGTTACATTACGATTGACGACTCCCTTTAAACCTGACTCTTCTTGCTCTGTATAGTAGAAAACAAGAGTGTCCTTACTTTCTAGCTTGTCCTTAATGTCTTTATTTATCAGCTCCTTAGCAGACGAAATCACTTGTTCCCCTTGGAGAGGATAATAGGCAATCACTTCGGTTTGTCCCTTACGAAAATGCTCCCTCTGATTTCCCTCACTCAATTGATCGTCTTTCTCTTTTTTGAGCGATTCAATCTTTTGATCAAAACTTTTTTGCTGATACATTTTAAAAGCAATAAACCCGCCTAATAGGCAAATAGAAATTGCTAAAATACCAATCAAAGCCAATAATACATGTCTCTTTTTCCCGTGTCTGCCACGTCCCAGTCTACTTTTATTCATATTTATATCATAACAAATTTGAGCAATAATTTCAATGATTTTGGAGCGAAGCGTATATTAAAAAAGATCCTCAGTAAAAAATAACCGATTTCATTGCTGAGAATCGGCTTTCTAATGTATTTAATTAAGAAATATTATTATTACATAATAAAAATTATGTAAACAGAGTTTACAACAACAAATCCTTGACTTTTCCAATTTCACTTTTTGGAATAACTAGATGAATCATATCACCCAGATACATTCTGGTTGAGCCGTTAACTGTTTGGCTCTTTCCATTATGCACTTGGGTAGTGATGAGGACGTTGTGTGGTAAGTTGAGTTCATGAACTTGTTTCCCAGCAATTTTATCAGAAACTGGTATTTCGATAAGTGTCACTTCTCCTTCACTGGATACTTCCTCTGGAAGCATTTTTTCCAGCATGGCTTCATAGACTGGTGCACCCTTGAGCAAATCCATGATGATGTAAGCTACTAAGGTTACTAAACCAAGTGGCATGAGGTTGCGAATATCTCCTACCATCTCAGTTACGAGGATCATAGCGGTTAAGGGAGCTTTTGATATGGCTCCAAAATAGCCACTCATTCCTAGAATGACAAATATAGGGAATTGCTCCTGACTGACAAGTCCAATATTCACACAAATGACACCAACTAGGGCACCAAGTAAGGAACCGAGAGCCAAAATTGGTAGGAAAATTCCTCCTGGAAGACCACTTCCATAACTAATCATGCTCCAGATAAAGCGAATTAAAAAGTAAGCTAATAGAACTTGGAAACTAAAATCTTGCTCAGTTAGGGAAAGTACCAGCTGATTTCCACCACCAAGGATGTGGGGTAAAAAAATTCCGACTGGTATGATGAGAATGAAGGCCAGAATTGGATAATAAGCTCTATCCAAATGGATTTTTTGACCAATCAAGTCATAAACTCTTCCGATGTTTAATACAGCTTTCTCATAGAGAAAACCTGAAAATCCAAGGAAAATTCCCATGACGAGATATATCCAATACTGATCTAGGGTCATGAGAGGAATGTTATCTGGCATATCCAATACTGGTGTCAAACCGAACATGAGCAGAGACACAAAGTTTGCTACGAGACTAGCTGCTAGAGTGGAAACCCAGAAAAAGCGCGAAAAATGATGATAGACTTCTTCTACAACAAAGAGGAGACCTGCTATTGGAGCATTAAAGGCTGCGGCTAATCCTGCTGCAGCACCACTAGCAATCAGGGAACGTTCCTCCACTGGACTGGATTTGAGCCACTTGGAAATTCCTTTACCACCAACTGCTCCCAGTTGGATACTTGGCCCTTCACGCCCCAGCATGAGTCCGCTGGCAATAGCTAGAATTCCTAGAATATATTTTTTCCAGAGAACGCCCCACCAGTTAAGGGTCATGAGGCCTTTCAGTTCGGCTTCGACTTGAGGAATTCCTGAGCCTTTAATATCTTTTTCAGAGCGTGTCAGTTTGGCACTGAGCCAGCAGATGATTAGATAAAACAGGGCGATAATAAATAAATTAACAAATAGGTGCGCTTGATCTTGATAAAGTCCTTGTATCAGGTGGAAGCCTTTTTCAATTAAGAAACGAAAGGATCCGACGATAATTCCAACGACGAGGCCGACAATGATTCCTCGACCAACTTGGGATAGTATAGTGCTAGATGCAAAGGCGAATTCTTTCTTAGAACGGACTATTTCCGACTGTTCCTCCATGGTATTTCCTTTCAATTAACTTTCTTTTTTACCTAAAACCAGTGATTTAACGGGTTCAAAGCTGGTTCGGTGAATTGGGGTAACTCCTAGTTTTGTGAGGCCTTCCAAATGTTTAGCTGTGCCATATCCTGCATTAGTAGCGAAATCATAGCCAGGGAACTGCTGATCATAGTCCTTCATCAATTCATCACGGGTCACCTTGGCTACTATAGAAGCCGCTGCGATAGAGAGGGAGTTGGCATCTCCTTTGATGATGGAGGTTTGTGAAATGGGCAACTCCAGTTTCATGGCATCTATCAAAAGGTGCTCAGGTTGAGGCCTGAGCTGGGAGATAGCTTCCGTCATGGCCAGTTTGGTTGCTTCATAGATATTGACTTGGTCGATGACCTGATTATCCACGATACCAATTCCGATTGACAGGGCTTGGTCTTGAACGGCTTGGAAAATCTCCAGATGTTTCTTTTTAGGAATTTTCTTGCTATCGTTGAGACCTCTAATCTTACAATTTTGAGGTAAAATAACGGCAGCAGCGACTACAGGACCAGCAAGAGGACCACGACCAACCTCATCAATACCAGCAATTAAGGTCAATCCTTGCTTGTAAAGTTCTTTTTCGTAGGAAAGCATGGATTCCAAGCGCAAATTTTCATCTAATTCAGCTTGAATTTTTTTTTTACGCTTGCTGATTTCTTTTTGAACTCCTGAGCGATTATCCTTTTCAAGCTCTAAAAAAATAGGGTTATCTAAGTCCTTGACTGTTGCAAGTAGTCCTTTGATTTCTTTAATCGTCGCCATCGAGATCTTCCAATGTATCTAAGGTATAGTTACCGAGTTTGCCATCACGGACTTCCTTCACGAAGAGACTGTAAAAACGGTCATAGTCATCACGGAAACCGAGGGCACGGGTCATGTCCATAATAATAACCGGCGCTTCTTCTTCAATTTTCATTTGTTTGAAGCGTTCAGCTAGCTTTTCTGGATAATGTTTTTTGAAATAATTAAGACCAAAAATAGTTACCTCATCCATAGGAAGCAACTGGTCTTTGATAGCTCCAGTCAAGGCCAGTTTCAGTGCAACAGTTTCGTCTTCGAATTTAGGCCAGAGAATCCCCGGTGTATCCAAGATTTCCAGGTCTTTATTGGTTTTAAGCCATTGTTGTCCCTTGGTCACACCTGGTTTGTTACCGACAACGGCAATTTTCTTACCAGCTAAACGGTTCATAAGAGTGGATTTACCAGCGTTTGGAATCCCAATAATCATGGTACGCAAGGTTTCAATCTGAATCCCACGTTCTTTCTGGCGAGCAATCTTATCAGCCATAAGCTTCTTGGCCGCATCTGTTACAACTTTTACAGTTACTTGTTCTTTGGAATTGATAGCCAGCGTCTGAATTCCTTGTGATTCAAAATACTGACACCATTCCTTGGTCATTGCTGGATCGGACAAGTCCGCCTTGTTTAAAATCAAAAGTTTTGGTTTGTCACCAACAATCTTGGTCAACATAGGATTTTGACTAGATAGAGGTAAACGAGCATCCACCAAAATCGTCACAAAATCAACAAATTTTAAATTTTCCTGAACCTGTCGACGTGCTTTAGACATGTGACCAGGAAACCATTGAATAGTAGCCATTGAATTTTTTTCCTTTCGTAGCAAGGGTTTAGATACCCTATTTTATTTTACTATCGTTTGAACATAGAGAGTTCTCAAATGAATGATATTCAAATAGTTTTTTGTTTTATGATATAGAAATCTACCTTATATTATATCATGACTTCTTTCTTTTGTCCGATGATAGCCCTTTAAGCGCCCTGAATAGAAAAAGCGACTCTATAATATTTGTAGTGGGTAAATCCCCTATGGATATTATAGAGTCTATTTTGTGTAGAA
This sequence comes from Streptococcus sp. 3705, assembly GCF_013277145.1. GTDB lineage: Bacteria > Bacillota > Bacilli > Lactobacillales > Streptococcaceae > Streptococcus. Next base: position 21,172 of record NZ_VMMJ01000019.1, read on the forward strand.
AAAGTTCCATAGAAAAAATCATATGGAATCATTACTTTTTATCACAAAACCACTCGATATCAAAGAATCAAATATCAAAAAAGAAAGGACGAAATGTGTCCTTTCTAGATCTTATCTTTTCTTCAACCACTACAGTTGACAAAGAGCCCAAATTAATTTGATATTCCTAATCAATTTGTTCATATCTTATTCCAATCAACTATATATTAATTATGATAATTTATTCAATATCCCAGTGAGAATAAGAGAACCACTCATTAATCAGACTAGCAATTTCTCTAGGTGCTTCAGTATAAAGCTCATGGCCAAAGTTCTCTAGAAGAATAGTATCAAAATAGTCTGGCAATTCTTTTAGGGCTTCCTCTCTCCATGTAGCTTCATTAGGATAGCGAGGACTAATAAATAAGGTATCTCCCACTTCTCTCTTAAAAGCTTGTATCTTCCTCCGTAGGCGGAGTATCGCTTCTATATTTTCATAATTTATAGCCAACTCATATCTATTATACTCAGAATTCCAGTGATAGGACTGTCTTACAGCTTCCTCCATATTTTCTGACCAATGCTTTGCTTCAGATTTTTCTTTAGAAATAAGAACATCTAAGTCCGAAACAACTTGAGATTCAATATAGTTTTTTGTTTCCTCTAATTCCACATCTAAAGGTAAAATCTTATCTAAATCTAGATAGCCACCATCCAAAAGAATCAGTTTTGTCACTTCATAAAATTCCGATGCAAGATAACGCGCCAAATCTCCTCCAAGAGAATGACCTATCAGACAGATAGAGTCTCCTTCTACAATCTCATTTTTAAACCATAATTTCAATTCTGTTTCATCTCGAAGATGCTTTTCATATGGACTTAGAAAATAAACCTGCGAATCTAGTTCTTGAAGAAAATCCTTGCTATGATAGATATTGCTTCCCAGACCGCCAATAAAATATTTTTTCATTCTCTACTTAATACTATGCTTATTCATCTTTTGTTCAAAGATAGTCGTGATAATCTGACGTAATTCTTCGCGTTCTTTTTCTGGAATTTCACCACTTGTTTGAGCTGCAGCGTAGAGTTCAGGGTGTTCAATTGAAATGCGTTTAATCGTACGTGTCGTAGCATGTTTTCTGACGAAAAATGGGATTCGCTTAATCAAGTCTTGTGGTACTAGCGCAAGAATCTTTTCAGCAGTTTCCTTGTCACTAATCTTAGACGTCGTAAGCCCCTTCTTAATCATTTCCTGTTCTTTTTCTGTAAAATCTTTTAATTCCATTCGGTCAGTCCTCCTATTTTCTTTAAGTTAAATTATATACCAATTGCAGCAAGACGACAAATAGTCTGCTTGTAAAATCTTCTCTATACTACAATTTTCCTGTCGCTCTTTAATGAAAAATCACAAATCCTTTTGGAGAGATGACAAGCTGATTCTCTAATTCCTGGCAATTGCTTGCTAGTGCTACTGCTTTTTTCTCTACAATACAATCTTCTGTTGATTGGTTAAAGATAGCTTTAAGAATTTGTCCATCGTATTTCCATTCCAAAGCTACTACATCAGCTTTGATTTCTTGGAGACTATACTTGCCATGCGAAATGATTGATGACGCATGTTTACGAATCTTAATCAGCTTCTTCATGAAGTTCAGCATATCATCGTCACTTGAGACACGTTCCCAAGGCATACAACGACGACAATCTGGGTCTGGACCGCCAGTCAAGGAAAGCTCGGTTCCGTAGTAGATACACGGTGTTCCTTTTTGTAAAAAGAGAAAGGCTAGGGCTGATTTGACCAGTTGAACATCTTCATTGGCCGTCCACAAAATTCGTTCTGTATCATGTGAATCCAAGAGATTAAACATGACCTCTGAAATCTGCTGTTTGTAATACATAGATTGGCCATTGATTTCACCGATAAACTGGTCTGTCTTCTTAATTCCTCGTAAGAAATACTCTTTGATGCTATCAGATAAAGGATAATTCATAACAGCATGGAATTCATCTCCATTTAGCCAAGGCTGAGACCTATGCCAGACTTCTCCTAAAATATAAAGATCAGGTTTTTTAGCTAAAACTGCTTTTCGAAAATCCTTCCAAAACTGATGGTCAATCTCATTAGCCACATCCAAACGCCAAGCATCAATATCAAACTCTTCAATCCAATAAGTCGCAACCTTTAAAAGATAATCCTTGACCTCTGGATTGGCTGTATTTAGCTTAGGCATATAGTCCTCGAAACCAAAAGCATGATAAGGTAAATCTCTCTTATTGGCTAGCTTTTCAGTCCTCACTGGAAATTGTTGAATATGGAACCAATCTTTATAAGCAGACTCCTCACCGTTTTCGACAACATCTTGCCATTGAGGCGATTGCGAACCAATATGGTTAAATACCGCATCCAACATGATTTTCATGTCACGCTGATGAGCTTGCTCGACCAGTTCCCGAAAGGTCTCCTTGTCCCCAAAATGACGGTCAATTTCAAAGTAATCTGTCGTATTGTACTTGTGATTGCTTGTAGATTCAAAGATAGGACAAAGATAAAGTCCAGTAATTCCCAAGTCTTGCAAGTAATCCAGATGGTCAATAATCCCCTGTAAATCACCACCAAAGAAATCATCACTCTTAGGTGTGATAGATGAATGCCAGTCTAAAGCCCCTTCTGGGTTTAATCGAGCATTTCCATTAGCAAACCTCTCAGGAAATATCTGATACCATACCGTGTCTGAAACCCAGTCGGGAACCTGACAGGCATCAATCTCATGAATATAAGGCAACTTAAAGCCATTCCCAATAGCATGAAGATTTTCTAGAGAATTTTCCACACAAGCTTTATCACCATACAAAATACTTTGACCTTCTGTATCCATGACTTCAAAGAGATACTGGATACGTGCAAAGTCAACGGACACTTCAACCTGCCAATAATCAAAGATGGCATCAGAAGTTATCTTGGCCATTTCTTTTATATCCTGATAAAACTCCTCCATAAAGATAAAAGGGTCACCATAATGTAAGTTGATGCTTTCAATATCCCCTTTCTTAGTTCGAATCCGAATATGAAGCTTCTTATCCTTATAAAGATAGGCAAACTCCGACTCAGGCCTATGGTAAATGGCACTTAATTCCATCAATTTGTCTCCTTGAGTTCCAATTTAAATTTTACGCAAACGTTTTCAAAATTAATAAATCCAGTATACTATTTTTGTAAATTATTTGCAAGGAATGTCCGTTCTTAAAGGAACTATCTTTTAAAGTATACAAAAAGCCTTAAAAAAGGCTTTCTCTATATACTAATCCTCTTTCGGTTTTGAAAATACTTCTACTCGCTGAGCTAGGACTTTGATTTCTACAGGTAGGTTATCCGATTTATCGCCGTCAACATCTGACTCCAATTCACTATCTGAAGAGATCTTAATATTACGCGCTCTGATATACTCAATATTATCATTGCCGACAACATCTCCTTTTAGTAAATCAGGAATAACGGATAATTTAGAGAATATAGAAGCATCTTTTAGAATCAAAATATTGGCATAGCCGTCCTTGTTTTCTTCAAAGATTTTCTTATCGGCGAAGTAATTTGTCAAGAGAACAAAAACATGACTAGCTTCACCAATATAATTTCCATTTTCTGTCTCAACCTTAATGTTAAAGACCTGATCCGTCATAACAGACTTCATGGTATTTACAGCATAGGCTAAAATACCGAATTTTGTCTTATCCTCTATTTCAACATTGTGAATCGCCTCAGGCAGAGAACCGATACTAAAAATATAACCAAAATAGTTATCATTTGCTTTACCGATATCAATCTTATTGGTTAAGTTGAAATCCAGTTCATCTATCGCGCCATCGATGTCTTGATTGATTTCCAATAGTTTTGTAATGAGGTTACCCGTACCGCCTGGGATAATACCCAACTTAGGAATGTAGTCTCTCTCAGCAATACCCGAAATGACTTCGTTGACAGTCCCATCTCCACCAAACACAACCACTGCATCGTACTTCTCACTAGAAGCTTCTTCAGCAAAATGTGTTGCATCCAGCGCTTTTTCGGTAATTTTGGTTTCCACGTGGTCAAAGTATTTTTTTGCCCTATTCTCCAACTTTTCTTTGTAATCCAAAGCCTTCTCGCCACCAGAAGTAGGGTTGATAATTAACATTGCTTTTTTCATTGATAATACTCCTTAATTTTTAAATAGAAATGTTTACATTTCGTCGTATGCAAGTAAATGTAAACATATTATACAATGAAAATATAGAAAAGAGAAATCTGACGTACTGGAGATTAAAACGCTTTTATTCTATTTTCCCATCGCATAACTACATCCTTTAAGGGTTCATCCAAGTAAGAAATGGCCTTATCCTTTATCCAATCAGGAATACCATAAGCTGCCTCTGCAATGCTACCAGTTATTGTAGCAAGTGTATCACTATCGCCACCAAGTGAGATGGCATTCCTTATCGCATCTTCGAAGTCTCTACTTTCAAGAAAGGCAATAATGGCTTGAGGGACAGTTTCTTGACATGTTTCGTTAAAATGATAGTTAGGGCGGATTTCATCTAAAGTTTGAGATAGATTGTAGCCGTATGTCTTCTCTATATAATCCTTAATCCGTCTTTTACACTCTGCTGGATTGTCCTTAATTGGTTGCTCGTATTCTCTACAATAACCACCAAAGTAAAAACGACACAGAAAGATAGCATCAACTGTAGCCATAGCACCTTTAATACCTTCTGGATGATTATGGGTTACCTCTGCAGAAAGGCTCGCAAGTTCTCTAGATGATGGCCACATTCCGGTTCTCGCATAAAAACTACAGTCCATGTCCCAAGCGCATGGAGAAACACGCATAGCCGAACCATTCCCAAAGCTATTATAAGGCTCACGGTTATCGCTGTTTAGCCATGCATTAAACCGAGCACCGTAATCAGCATTCGGATACATTCTGCCATATTTCTTCATCGCGTCAATGAAGTCATCTTTTTGTCCCCCATTCATAATTGCTTCTGCGACAGCACAGGTCATAACCGTGTCATCTGTAAAAAAGCAGTCCTTCCGAAATAAAGGAAAGTCCTTTGTTTTGATATTGTTCCATTCGTAAACAGAACCGACAATATCTCCAATAATTGCTCCTAGCATAAGATTCCTCCTTATTCATTTTGAGACTTTCTATATTAGTTAACTTACATATTTATTTTAGAAAACAATGTCCTGTTGGATTTTAAAAATTTCATTTTTTTCAAAATAGGGTTTTACCATTTCTTTCCATCTAGCTTTATGAAAATTGATTGAGTTTAAAGGAGATAGGCCATAATTTCCCAATGCATAACCATCATTTACTTCAACAACAAGTGTCCTGCCATCACAAGTAACACCGATATCTAGTCCATAAGCTATTGGCGCATCTTTCCAACATGATATGGCTTTATCAATTACACTTGCATCAAAATGTGCATGATAATCACCTGTATAGGGTCGAACATCTAATACTTGACCATCTAACACAAAACACCGCCATTCTGCTATGAATTCTACAACTTCACTAATCCATATAGGATAGTCGAAAGGTAGACCAATACCTATTAAATCATGTGTTCCATTAACAACTCTTCCAGTAAAGACTTTTGAACCAGCTTTAGGCTTAATAAATTTTCCCCAATTATCAGGTATATTTACAATCTCTCCTAAAATACCAGCATAAATCTTTCGACCATAAAACTCTTTAAGCTCAATAGGATAGTCATAAACCGGAACGTTTAAGCCCATCATTTTTAGTAATGCTCTAGTCTCCGTTATATAATCTACAACTATATCTTCACTTGTTAACTGTTTTATTTCAGAAAAAGATTGATATAAAATAACTTCTTCTCCTTGTAAGTAGGCACCTACTTGAGCATTGTACTTATTAATTGAAACTTCACTTGGTAGTTTGCTTTGTCTAATATAAACAACCATTTCATCACTCCTATATCACTAGTGTTACACCTATTTGTAAAAAAATAATAGCTTTTTGCTCTTATTTTTTTGAGTAAATAGCTCCCATAATATCATCGAAATAATCAACAGTATTTAGGAGTAATTCTATAACCTGGGACTTTGTTAGTCGCATTCCCCTTCTATCTCTAGCATCTTCTACTAAATTTTCAAGTTTCTCTAGATTTTTATCATCCAAGCTAATCATTATTCTATTTTTATCAGTTGCCATTTACTTTACCTCAAGTTAATTCTATCACAGGTGTAACACTTGTGTCAACTGGCTTTTATAATACATTAGTTTAAAAGTGGAGAGGATTTTTAACACAGTAACTTTAAATCTTTGGTATTAAAAAATTTTCACAGTATTTATAGAAATAAAATCTGTCTCAAATAAGTTATCAAATCTAGTATAAATTATGAGCGGCTACTCTAATACTTTCCCTCTAAACAAGAAAAAGGCTTACACTCAAGGATTTTCTTAACCCCCTTCGTTACAACGTTTTGATGATTTTACTAGCAAAGGTATATACTCACAAGGAACTTTGGTTGACTATTGAATCTCTCCCACCTCTTCTTTTACATATTCTTCTACATCTTCAATTTCTACAAACATTGGGTCTAAATGACACAAGAAGTGCCAATCTTCGCTCCCTTTTTTTCTGTAAAGAATCGCTTCACCGTCTTCACTTCCGAAAAAGCTTCTGTCGATTTCATATCCATTACGCTCTAAGTAATCTTTTGTTTTACGATAGCTCGCTTCTCTTGTTTCGACATAGTCTTTAACCTCATGGTTGTTAACGATATATGCATCAATTTTTGAATATCCTTCGATCACTCTATCATTTTTGAGGGATAAATTTGAAATCTCTTTCCAAATAATGTCTACATTTTCCTCAGGATCGAACATAAATTTAGATAAAGGAACAATATTTCCGTTAAAAATAATTTCCATATAATCCGGTATGTTTTTAGAATTAAAATACTCCACTTCAAAACCATCTTCTGTTTCCAGAGTGTATCCCGGAATTTGAGCTACAAAGGCTTTCCCCTCTTCTATGGAATCAAATGCGACTAAATCTTTTGAATAATTATTTTGATATAACTCTAATATAATCATTTATAACCTCATCTAAATTATCCGTAGATTGATTTTTCAGAATATAATACTGATTAGTTCCCCTTAGGATATAGTAAATTCTTTTTTCTACCTTCTTAAAACATCATTTAAAGGCTACATACTCGGCGGTTCGCTGTTACCCTATCGTTTCGTCGTAAACTTCTTACTCTACGACAGCTATCCCATTGGCAGACTCAAAAGGTTCAATGAACTTTTTGAGGATTAATTTCGTTTCACTAACAAACTCACACACTCAACATGATGCGTTTGAGGAAACAAATCCACCGGCTGGACTTTCTTTAACTCGTATCCCAATTCTTGGTAGAGTTTGATATCACGTGCCATGGTTGCGACATTACATGAGACATAGGCAATGCGATCAGCTCCTGTTTGGCTACTTGCCTTGATAAAGCTTTCTGTCAAGCCCTTGCGTGGAGGATCAACCAAGATAACGGTTGGTTGAATACCGTCTTTGAGCCAATTTTTCATAGTATTTTCAGCTGTGTCACAGACATAGTTGGCATTTGAAATATTGTTCAGTTGAGCATTCTTCTTGCTATTCTCAACCGCTTCTGGAATGACTTCAACACCATAGACTTCCTTGACATATTTCGCAACAGAAAGACCAATCGTCCCGATACCAGAATAGGCATCAATAACCACATCATCTTCTTTTAATTCAGCAAAGTCAATAGCTGTTTGATAAAGTTTTTCAGCCATTTCTGTATTAACTTGGTAAAAGGCTGGTCCAGCGATTTGGTAGTCATTTCCCAACATCTGGTCGGTAATATAGTCTTGTCCATAAAGGGTGCGCCATTCCTTACCAAAAATCGCATTGGTGTTCTGGTCGTTGATATTTTGCATAACAGACGTAATGTCTGGGAACTGCTTGATTAGTTGTTCAATCAATTGCTCCACACGAAAAACTTTGGGACGAGTTGTTACCAAAATAACCATAATTTGTCCTGAATAGTGGCCACGACGCACCACAAGGTTTCGAATCAAGCCAGCTTGTTCCTTTTCATCATAAGGTTTCAAATCATAACGACGGAGCAAGTCGCGTAGGGCTACAACTACCTCATCAATCACAGGATCTTGGATAAAGAAATCTTCCAGTGGCATGAGGTCGTGGGAATTCTTACGGAAAAATCCAGTTTCCAAGACACCATTCACTCGACGAACAGGGACCTGTGCCTTGTTGCGATACTTGACTGGATTTTCCATACCCAAAGTTTCAGCAACTTCTACATCAGCAATTCCAGCAATCTTGTAGAGACTGTCCTTAACTTGCTTGGTTTTAAATTTGAGCTGTTCTGGATAGGCAAGATGACCTAAATCCGCGATTCCTGAACGCAGGTAAGCCAAATCTAGATCTTGATTACGATATGGTGACTGGACAAGGTATTCTTCAACTTTCCCAAAGCCAATCTTTTTATTGACCTTGAGAACTCGCATGAGGATTTTTTCATTTGGTAAAGCATTCTCGACAAAGAATACCAAACCATCCACCTTGGCAACTCCTGCGCCTTCATGTGTCAAATCAACAATTTCAACTTCTACAATATCATTTTTCTTTAACATTCTCTTCTCTTTCTATTGGCCGACAAAAAAGACGGCAACGTTACGGTTACCATCTATTATACCATGAAATTTGTAATCAGATTCTCTTTATCTATGCTAGTTCATTGCTTTAAAAGCTGCTTCTGCATCTGCGTTGCTGATAACACCAAATTGAATCTTTCCAATCTTTCCTTGGCTATCAATTAAATATTCTGTAGGAATGCTTCGAATTTGATAAGCTTGGAAGGTGGTTGCTTTGGTATCATAAAGCACTGGGATATCCTTATAACCTTGATCTTGGAACCATTGTGGGAATTGCTCGACAGTTTTTTCACCTTGAATACCTGGTGCAATGACACTAAGAATTTCAAAATCACGATCTGGTTTTGCAGCTAATTCCATCAACTCAGGCATACTTTTCTTACATGGACCACACCAGGAAGCCCAAAACTTCAAATAGACTTTTTTACCTTTATAATCAGATAACTTAACTTCTTTGCCATCCATGGATTGCAAGGTAAAGTCTGGAGCCTCTTTTCCGACTGCTATTTGTTGTACAGTCGTTTGTTGCTTTGGCTGTTGTGCCGCTTGAGTCTTTTTAGTTTCTTCCTTACCACAAGCCAGCAATACGACTAATGACAAGAGGCTTAAGCCAGCAAACATAATTTTTTTCATTTTTTTCTCCTTTATTCAAAAATTCCAGCTAGGACATTTACTTGTCCTAATAGTAACAAAATTCCCATTAAAATAATGAGGAAACCACCAATTTTCTTCAGTAGCATCATATGACGCTTGATTTTACTAAAATAAGGCATCACGACTCCTGAAGCTAGCGCCAATACCAAGAAAGGAATGGCCATCCCCAGAGTGTAAATCAAGGTATAAATAGCTCCTTGCAAAGCCTCATTGCCTCCAGAAGCCGCAAGCGCTAAAACAGAACTTAAAACTGGACCGATACATGGCGTCCAACCGAAGCTAAAGGTAATACCGAGTAAAAAGGCCGACCAATAACGATTGGCTTCTGATTTCTTAAAAGTAAAGCTTTTTTGAACCTCTAATTTCTTAAAATGAAAAATTTCCATCTGGTGAAGACCCAAAATGATAATAATGGTTCCCATGACATATCGAAACCAATTTGCATAGAGAATATGACCAAAGTAACCAGCACCAAAGCCTAGAATAAAGAAAATGAGAGAAATACCTGCGATAAAGCAAAGCGTTCGAATCAAACCGGACCAAAGAACCTTTCTCCCAAACAAGGAAAAACTTTTTGCACTTTCCTGATCATCCAATAAAATCCCAGCATAAACTGGCAGAAGTGGAAAAATGCAAGGAGAAAAGAAGGACAAGACCCCTGCTAAAAAAACGGAGATTGAAAATACTAGCGTTTCCAATAAAGAACCAACTTTCTTAAGATTTCTAATCCTATTTTACTATATTCAATTTAATTTGTATGCTTTCTGCTACGCAAAATCGGATCGGGCACTACTGGACCAATCTTTTCTTTTGCTAGTCAAGGCGGATCTTATCCCCAAAATAGCCAAAAAGCAACGACAAGGGTTACTCGTCGCTGCTTTTGTAAACGGAAACGTCTTTTAGATTTGACATTTCATAAATCATGTTTTACTTGAGTTTGGCAAGGATTGCTTTAAGCTCCTCTACTAGTTTAGCTTCTGTCTCTACTGAGCCATTTTCCTCTTTCACGAAATCAAGGGTTTCTTGGAGAAGGTTTTTGGCTTTGGCAAGGACTTTTTTATCCGCTTTTTCTGCATCTAGCTGTCCAAGAACTTTTGTCAATTCCGTGCTTAATTGCTGGATTTCTGACTCTTTCTTACGACGCACCAACCAGAAGGCAATCACGCCTAGGAGGGCAAGTAGACTGGCCACAATCACTCCTGCTGGAACTGAGTTTGTTTCAGCCATCTTATCTGAATCCTTACTATCTTCCGTTCCTTGTTTGGCATCCTTCTTGTCCTGTGTAGGCTTGCTGTCGCTAGCATTTGCTTTCACATCTTTGAGAGAGTCCAAGGCAACCTTCACAGACTCTACTGCAGTACGCAGACCTTGCTCTGTCAAGGCACTATCTTCCAGAGCTTTTTGAGCATCTAGGAGGACAGCTTTTGCTGCATCGATTTTCGGATCAGATACTGTTGCCAAAGCTTTCAAGCGTTGGTCTAACTCTTGAGTCAAGGCACGAAGTTCAGACTTGTCGACTTGCTCTTGAGCTGGAGCTTGCGTGCTCGTTGAGCTAGCTGAAGAACTTGCTGCCACTCTAGGAGCTTGAGTCGGAGCTGAACTTGGAACTGGGGCAGGACTTGCAGGTTGACCCGGAGCAGTTGGTTGAGACGGTTGTGGAGCTGGCTCAGATGGAGCTGTTGGAGTCTCAGTAGCTCCTTGGTCTGGCTGAGTAGGAGTAGAAGGTTGCGGTTGAGGCGTAGGAAGTGGACGTGGAGATGGTTGTGGATTGATGTTATTGATAGCATCGATTCCTGCCACTTTTGCCTGTTCTACATCCTTATTTGTTACGCCCTTGTCTACAGCAGTCTTAGCATCCTTGGCTTCTTGATCCACCTGTTGCAATGCTCTTGACTTGTCCTCACTTGTCAAATCAAAACGATTCGAAATTTCTGTTTTCTTAGCAAATGCAGCAACTTCTACAGCCTTAATCGCTTTGCCTTTTTCTGTTTCTGTTGGAATTGCTACAGAGTTAATAGCACTTACTCCTGCCGTTTTAGCCTGAGAAACTAACTCTTCTGTATTCTTATCAGCTTTATTAATTTCCTCTTTGGCATGATCAGCCGCTGCTTTTGTAGAAGATTTAACTTTTGTTTTCTCTTCTGTCGTTAAGCCAGAATTATCTGAAATAGTCTGATCTTTAGCTCGTAACGTATTATCAACAACTGCTAAAGCTTCTTCTTTGCTAAGAGAGACTAAGCCCGCAGTTTTAGCCTGCCCTACACTATCATTTGTACTAGCTTTATTAATCTCATCTTTTGCTTTTTGAGCTTCCGCTTTAGCCTTAACTATTGCTGCTGTTCGCTCGGATTCTTCTAATGCTGTCTGTTTACCAATTTCAGATTCTACTAATCCCAACTTATCTTCTACAGCCTTAATCGCACTACTTCTATCAATCTGTGGTGTTAACACTGGGACTGTCACTTCGTCACTGAACCACGAACCGCGATCACCCGGATCGGTATCATTAACTTTCCCAGACATCTCTAAGACAGTTACAGCTTTTACCTTACCCGAACCAATATCTTTCCCAGACACATAATTATCGGCAGTAATTATTGCTTTCCCATTTTCACCTACCTCTGCGGTTGCAATAATTTCATAATTAGATGGATAAGCATTTACTCCTTCCTTCTTACCACCACTCCTATGGTAATCTTGATCATAGATTCCGTACTGCTCTCCATTACGCACAAGATACACTTTCATTTTGCTATCACCTGGCAGAGAAAGATACTTTGCAACTGTAATATTTACCTCAGGTTTATTATTATCATTTTGGGTTCTATTAATAGCAGTAATGGTTGGTTGTTGAAGAGGTTGGTAGTAGCCGAAACTAAATGATTTAGTCTTACCACTCTCTCCTGTTACGGTTATCTTAATCACACCTTCTCCCTTAGGAGTTCTCCCTTCAAACGATAATGTCGCTTGTTTTGTATTAATACCGTCCTTAGTATGCTTGTCAAAAAAATTTTCTCCCTGATAATTGGTAGTATCAACTGTAATTCCCTTAATTTTTTCATTTTTTGATACTATTTTGACTTGTAAATTTTTTGCTATATAGCCCTGCCCCGGAGGTACTACTCGAATATTAGAACTATCAAATCCTTGACCTTTAGTTAAGCCAATCTGAACATCCGTCAATTCTGTATCACGTTTTCCTCTTCTCCTAGAGTTATTAGCTCCTTCTATTTCGGCTTTGTCTATCTGATTACCATCCAGTAACTTGTGAGCTTTTTCGACAAGTTCTCCAGAAATCTTTCCGTCGTCTGAAAGTCCTAACTTTTCGTTGATGGTATCTGCTAAGTTTTTAAAATCTGCTGCCGACTCAGGATTGGATTCTTTCAAGCTTTTAGATGCATCTATCAATTTATCATATAACTGATACCCGTCTTCTTCTTGAGATTGATCTATCTTATCTTCTCTGTTAGCTTCTTCTTTGATAATTGAGGATTTTTCTTCCGACTCTGGTTGAGCTTCTTTTTTATCTTTTTCTACCTCAGACACAGTAGATAATTCACCGGATACAGGTTTAGTTCCTCCATCAACTTTTTCTTCACCTGATTTCTCCGATTTTTTTACTTCACTTACACTCTTTAGTTCAGTTCCTTCAACTAGACTATCTTGCTCTTTTTTCTCTGTTCCTTGAGTTTCTGCTTCAGTTCCTGCTTGTCCTACGCTTGGATTTTGACTGCTTGTATCTGATGGGGGGAAGACAGATGGATTCCCAGTGTTAGCATTTCCATCCTGACTGATCACTTCTGTACTTGCTTCCGCCGCCTGAACTTCTGTCGCTGGATTAGCCACAAAAAAGACAGACCCTAGCAAGACTGAGGCTGCTCCGATTGAAAACTTGCGTATAGAAAAGCGTTGACGCTCATTCATTTTAAACTGTTTCATGTTTTTTTACCTTTCTTTCTGCCCTGTATTTGCACATCTATCCATGTTTGAGCAAGCATCAACTCGCTACAAAAACAGGAAAACATGGCCTTTTCTCATCTTGAAAAAATGACAAAAAAGCCCAGTGTTTACTAACACTTCATTATATCAACTTAGTCTCCTCCCTTCAACCTCACTTTGTTTTAGAAAATCGATAATTATATATATATATATATGCAAGTTGTTTGTTTTAAAGGATTTAGAGATTCCTTATTTGTAAATTTAGTATATTTTTCATTATTTTCAGAAATTTTAAATTTATATAACATTCATGCGAGACTCTTCATCTCACCATCTTTCACCAGAAAGACCTATCCTAGACTCAGCAAATAAAAAAAACGGCTCTCCGAAAATTGTCCAAAGAGCCACTTTTTCTCCAATCTGGTTTTGATTATTTTAATAAGTTCCTTCTTCACCTTGACTAGTCAAGATAACAGGACCATCTTTCGTAATCACGAATTGGTGTTCATACTGACATGACAATCCACCGTCGATGGTCTTATGGGCCCAGCCGGTCTTCATATCTGTATCAATTTCCCAGTCACCGGTATTAATCATTGGTTCAATAGTTAAGACCATTCCTTCACGAAGACGAAGTCCACGACCAGCAATACCATAGTTAGGAACCATTGGTTCTTCGTGCATGGTTGGGCCAACACCATGACCAACCAAATCACGCACTACACCGTAACCACGACTTTCAGCATATTCTTGAATAGCTGCTCCAATATCACCGATACGGTTTCCAACAACAGCTTGCTCAATCCCCTTGTACATAGCTTCTTTAGTTACATCCATCAAGTTTTTCACTTCATCGGACGGTTTACCAACAGCATAAGCCCAACAAGAGTCTGCTAGGCCACCAGAATAGCTCTGGGTGTATTTTTTCATTTGCTCTACATTGTTGAAGTTTAATTTTGAGACATTCAGGTCAGATTTGGCAATTGGACCTCCCAAAACCATGTCAACCTTGAGCAAATCACCATCTTTCAAGATGTAGTGACGAGGGAAAGCGTGAGCCACTTCATCATTAAGAGAGCAACAGGTAGCATAAGGATAGTCCATCATGGCACCGTCAACCCCAATCTGAAGTGGAAGGAAATTTTCTTCCTTGCAACGACGGCGAACGTATTCTTCAACTTCCCACATATCTACGCCAGGCTTAATCAAATCACGCAAGCCGATATGAATACTTGCTAGAAAATCACCAGCCTTGTCCATAGCTTCGATTTCACGAGCTGATTTTAATGTTATCATCTTTTCTCCTAGTTTCTAATTAATTTTAACGGTCACATTTGCTTTTGAAACAATCTGATGACCATGATAAATATCGTAATCAATAATAGCTGATCGTCTAGTATGGTGGATAATGCGTGCTTGAATGCGCAGTATATCATCTATCTGAACAGCCTGCAAAAAGTAGATCAGCATTTGCTCGATGATGAGATTGCGACCACTATTCACAACTAAATCTTGGGTCATGTGAGTCAGTATCTCCGCCAATACACCGTTAGCTAAAACTCCGTTTTTCTCAAGCATAAAGGGTTCCACTGTAATGACGACTTCATCATGGTGATAAGCGAGTTTTTGACCAATCTGCTCAGAAAAAGTTGGTAGAGCAGAAACTTGAGAACGGCTCATCTTCTCCATGACATCTCGTCTAGTTACAACGCCAAGTAAAGTTTGATTGCTTCGGACAACCGGTACCATTTCAAAGTCTTCTGCTATCATTCGTTGACTCACATTGGCAATATTGGTCGCTAACCCTGTTACGAAGATACTGCGCGTCATCACCTTGTCAATCGTCGTGCTGGGAGACTTGTCTCCTGCGTCACGCATAGTAACAAGCCCAACAACCACTTGGTGTTGATTAACGACTGGGAAACGACTGCTACGATTCTTACGAACCAAATCCAAATAATCTTTGACTGTATCGGTTTCTCTTAGAAAACCATACTCATGACTCGGACGGTAAAGTTTCTCAACTGTCAGAATATCAGTCTTGATTTGGACATTTGACAGGGCTTTATTGATCATGGTCGCGACAGTGAAAGTGTCATGTTTGCTTCTTAAAACTGGAATTCCTTTTTGATTGGCCAGTTTAAGAACATCATCATGAATCTGAAATCCCCCTGTAACCAGAACGGCATTTTCATTTTCAAGTGCTAACAGTTGGATACGGGTACGGTCTCCAACAATCAAGAGTCCCCCATCATGAAGGTAAGACAAAATATTTTGTTCGGTCATAGCACCGATTGAAAACTTACTAAATTCTCTCTCTAAACCTTCTTGCCCAGCCAGAACCTCAGAAGAAGTCACTTCTGCTATCTCAGCAAAAGTTAATCTTTCGATAGCAACTTTCTGAGATTTAACACGTATAGTACCACTTCTTGGACGAGTCTCTACAATTCCACGGTTTTCAGCTTCCTTGATAGCGCGATAAGCCGTTCCATCACTGACTCCCAGATGATTTGAAATACTACGAACACTGACCCTTTTACCAACGGGTAATTCTTCCAAATAGCTTAGAATTTCTTGGTGTTTACTCATTAACTTCTCCCTTTACAAAGCGAAACTCAAGATAATCCCGCATTTTCCTTGTATAGCGATCACTTCCTTTAAACTGACGAATCAATCGAAATCCAGACTTAAGGGCAACCCGTTGACTAGCTTCATTTTCAAGGTGGGTAATGATGGATAATTGTTTTAAGCCAAATTCTTCAAAAGAAAGTTGACAAATTTTTCTAACAACCTCTGTCATAAATCCTTGCGACCAAGCATCTTTTCTCAAAAAATAGCCAAGCTCAGCTTCTTTTTTGATTTCATCTAACTTTTCAAACTTAACAGAACCAATCATTTTTTCAGTTTTCTGGTCACAAATAGCCCATACTCCCAAAGGGGACTTCATAAAGTAATTGGCCAACGCATATTGACTCTCTTCCAGACTTGCCTGAGTCGGGAAAATAAATTGTAAATTTTCAGGATTTGAGGCTATCTCATGGAAGTCTTGACTATCACTAAAAAAGAAAGGACGCAAATACAAGCGATCCGTTTCAAAAAAAGAAAACATTGCTAATTTGGTCCAAATATTCATAAACACCTCTACGGTTTAATCCTCAACAAGTGTAATATTCGCTCCTAGATTACGTAATTTTTCAATAATATCAGAATAACCACGTAAGATAAACTCGATATTGGTAATTTCAGTTTGTCCCTCGGCCATCAAACCAGCAATAACCAAAGCTGCACCCGCTCTTAAGTCGGTCGCTTTAACACTGGCTCCACGCAAATTACGTCCACCCGTGTACAAAATATGACCATTTGTTGTCGAAATGTCCGCATCCATCTTTGCTAGTTCAAAAACATGATTTACACGTTTTTCGTAAATCGTATCAACAATTGTACCACGACCATTCGCTCTTAGTAAAAGTGGGGTAAGCGGTTGTTGCAAATCAGTTGCAAAGCCTGGGTAAGGAGCTGTCTTAATATTGATTGCTTTCAAATTAGACTGTTCCTCGACAAAAATGCTGTCTTCAGATACAGTCATTCTCACTCCCATTTCTTCCAACTTAGCAATAAATCCTTCCAGGTGTTCGTAAAGAACATTATTGATACGAATTCCTTTACCAACTGCAGCAGCTAAAGATATATATGTTCCAGCTTCAATGCGGTCTGGAATCACCTGATGACGCGTTCCATGTAATCTTTCAACACCATCAATAATGATGATATTAGTTCCTGCCCCACGGATGTGGGCACCCATATTATTCAAGAGAGTTGCAACATCAATAATCTCAGGTTCACGGGCTGCATTTTCAATAATAGTACGACCATTCGCTTTAACCGCAGCAATCATCGTATTGATCGTTGCCCCTACACTAACCGTATCCATGTAAATACTTGCACCATGAAGTCCTGTATCTTTAGCAGATAACTTCATGTTATCTCCCTCGTAACTAACAGTGGCACCCATAGCTTCAAAAGCCTTAAGGTGTAGGTCAATCGGACGAGGACCAAGATCACATCCTCCCGGTAGACCAACTGTCGCTTCACCAAAACGGCCTAAGAGGCTCCCATAAAAATAGTAAGATGCACGAAGACTGTTAATTTTACCATAAGGCATTGGAATATTTTGAACACCTCTTGGATCAATCTCCAAGACATCATCATAACGCTTAACAGTAGCTCCCATCAATTCCATAATTTCGACAAGACTCGCTACATCCGAAATATCTGGAACACAATCCAAAGTCACCTCATCATCAGCCAAGATAATAGCCGGAATTAAGGCCACAACACTATTTTTAGCACCACTAATAGTGATTTCACCTTGTAGTGGTAATCCACCATTGATAACAATTTTTCTCATTCTAAGTTTTCAATACTCTTTCAAGATTTCTAATAAGGTCTTTAAAATAAATTATATCATAAATGCAACCTTTTTTCCATCCTTTTCAATTTTATTGTAGATAGTAAGTAATAAATAGGATTAAGTTGAAAGATTGAGTCTATATTTTATGAAACATCTTTTGATACTAAAAAAGCCTAAATTAAGAATTATAAAATACCCCCAAAATTAGATTTTCTATTTTTATCTAAAGTTGACATCTTTTTGCCTTTCTAACTTTCTTCTTACCTTACTATTTTACCGTTTTTGGAAAATACCGTCAAAGTTTTTCTAAAGAAAATTTCACAAAATAAAAAAGAAAACCCTATAGGAATAAGGGATTTTCTTGCTAAGAATATTTTTTCACAAACTTTTTATCATTTATATTTTGCTAAAGATTCAAATCTCTTCATAATCACCGTTAAACGCCAACGGTAGAGCGCCCCACTCACGATTAGACTAATAATCAAACCAATCCAGTAAGAATAAGCTCCAAAATCTGTTAGAGAGTCGAATACCATAGCTACTGGGAGTGTCACCCCCCAGTAACCAACCAAACCAAGGTAAAAAGGAATAACTGTATCCTTATAGCCCCGTAAAATTCCCTGGAGCGGTGCCGCAAAAGTATCTGCTAACTGGAAGAAAAGACTATAAGTTAAAAAGCGTGCTGTCAAATCGATAAATTCTGGATCGTTCCCATAAAGACTAGCCACATTTCCCCTAAAAATGTAAAGGAAAGATAAGGTGAAGGCCGCAAAAATAAGGGCTGTCCATCTTCCTAGACCAATATAGGTTTTCGCATCATCAAATCGCTTGGCTCCCACTTCATAAGACACGACTATCGCCATAGCCGATGAGATACTCATAGGAAAGGCGTACATGAGACTTGAAAAGTTCATGGCTGACTGGTGGCTAGCGATAATCAAGGACGAGAACTTAGCCATAATCAAGCCAACCACGGAAAAGATAGCTACTTCCGCGAAGACAGTCCCCCCAATAGGCAGACCTAAACGAACTCCTTCCTTGATTTTATCCATATTAAGTGGAATTCTTTTCTCAAGGTGTAAGTCTTTGAGCTTCTCCTGTTTAAATAAAACCAGAACAGAAATTCCCAACAAGACCCAGTAGGCCAAAGAAGTCCCTAAACCAGCACCAGCACCTCCCAGTTCTGGAACACCAAAGGCCCCGTAAATCAAAAGATAGTTAAATCCACTATTGAGAGGAAGTAACAAAAGCATGAGATACATAGACAGTTTGGTCAAGCCCAGCGAATCCAGCAAGGAACGAATGACACTAAAGAGCAACAAGGGGATAATCCCGATAGATAAAAACCAGAGATAGCGAACCGCTACTGCTGCCACTGGTACTTCTAGTCCGATATGATTTAAAACGGGTGGTGCCAGGAAAACTACCAGTCCCAGCAAGACCACAGATAGACCCAAGGCCAGATAGATGAACTGGTAAAAATCAGATGCAACTTCTTCCTGTTTGCCTCGACCAAGATGGTGACCAATGATGGGCACCAAGGCCGACACAATTCCTGTTAGGAATGTAAAGAAAGGATTCCAGATACTGGTTGCCATAGACACACCAGCCAAATCCATAGTATTGTATTGACCTGTCATTGCAGTGTCAACAAAAGAGGCAGAATAATTGGCAAATTGGTAGATCAGGATTGGGAAGAAAATTTTTAAAAATAATACTAACTTCTCTCGTAAACACTTTGTCTTATACATACTTCTCTTTCTATTCTGATTTATCTAAACCAAAGAGTTTCAGACCATAGTTTTTCAAACTTATCGGAGGGTTATTAGATTTTGAAGTAGTATGCCAACACGCACATGTACGACAATAATAGCTTCTAACTAAACCTCCATTATCATATTGAACCGCATGATCAGCTTTTTCTTTAGTTTCATATTGAATTTTAGAACGATTAGATGCGGGACAGTAAATTCCGCTATTAGATTTTGCTTGTCTCTCCCTACGTTTTCGAAAATAATTCATATGCCAACTCCTATCAAGCTTGATAGACGATTTGTCCCTTACAGATGGTGTATTTAACCTGCCCTTTTAAGGTTTCACCGATGAATGGTGAATTAGCTGCTTTGGAAGCAAAATGGGAGTCCACAAGGCGGTCAGCCTTAGCATCAAAAATAGTGATGTCTGCTGGAGCATTCTCAGCCAAGTAACCTGCTTCAAAATTGTAAAGCTTGGCTGGGTTGTATGTCATCTTTTCGAGTAATTCCATCAAGCTCAACTCACCAGCTTCCACCAAATAGGTCAAGCCAAGAGATAGGGATGTTTCCAAACCAGTCATACCAGATGGCGCTTTGGTAATATCCTCAACATTTTTTTCATCTGCATGATGAGGCGCATGATCAGTCGCAATAACTGTGATGACACCTGACTTGAGACCTTCAATCACGGCACGACGATCTGATTCCAAACGAAGAGGAGGATTCATCTTAGCATTGCTTCCTTGTGTCAAAAGGAGCGCTTCGGTCTTGGAGAAATGCTGTGGCGCTACTTCTGCTGTTACTTGCACTCCCAATCCTTGAGCAAACTCCACTACTTTAACACTTTCTTCCTTAGACAAATGCTGAATATGAACATGGGCTTTGGTTGCATAGGCAATCATGACATCACGCGCCATCATAGCATACTCAGCCACCCCAGTCGCACCGCAGATATGGAAATGTTCTTTAGCAATATTTTCGTTAAAGCCAAGAATTCCATTCAAACCTGGATCTTCCTCATGAAGACTAATAAAGGTATTAAGCTTTTTAGCTTCCTCCATGGCTTCCTTGACAACTTTACTGCTTTCAAGTGGGATACCGTCGTCTGAGAAACCAACCGCACCAGCTTCTAAGAGTGCTTTAAAGTCAGTCAAATCTTGCCCATTAAAATTCTTAGTAATGGTCGCAACCGTCTTGACATTAATTTTCTCTTTGGCAGCTGACTGGAGAACTTCTTGCAAAGTCTCTATATCCGAGATAGTTGGACTAGTATTAGCCATCATGACGACAGTTGTAAAACCACCTGCAGCGGCTGCTAGGGCACCCGTATGGATATCTTCCTTGTGGGTCTGACCAGGTTCACGGAAATGCACATGAATATCGACCAAGCCAGGAGCAACCACAAGACCACTAGCCTCTAAGATTTCTGCTCCTTCTTCCGTGATTTCCGGATCAATTTTGACAATTTTCCCATCTTGGACTAGAACATCACACACTTGATCCAAACCAGACTTGGGATCCATTACACGACCGTTTTTGATTAGTAGCATCTGCTTTCTCCTTTATTCATAGAAATCAACTTGGGTATCCAACAATTTATCCCCATCATAAACAAACTTGGCTGAAAAGAAGGGTTTATCCTCTAAAAGCCACTCAACAAAGGTGTGATCCCCTTCCCAAGTTGGCTTGCTCAAAACTTCATCATAGGGAACCCATTCCAGCGTCCCCTCATTGCAGTCAATCAAGTCCCCTTCAAACTCTGTCACCTTAAAAACATAGGTGTACCAGTCTAAATCTGGTGTAAATTCAGGAAAAGTGATGACACCTTTTAGAACTGGCTTGGCTTTCAGTCCTGTCTCTTCGAGGATTTCACGCGCAGCGCATTCCTGAGGCGTCTCTCCTCGCTCTAGCTTACCACCCACACCAATCCATTTCCCTTCATGGACATCATTGGGTTTCTTATTACGATGGAGCATAAGCAATTCTTTCCCGTTATCAATGTAGCAAATCGTCGCTAACTGAGGCATATTTTCTCCTTATCTAAGCCAATCGATTGGCTCTTGTCCTGTTTCTTTTAAGAATGTATTTACCTTGGAAAAAGGCTTGGAACCCCAAAATCCTCTATAAACTGACAAAGGACTGGGATGGGCTGATTCGATAATCAAGTGATGAGGATTGGTAACTAAGGCCTTCTTCTTACGTGCATAAGCTCCCCAGAGTACAAAAACGACTGGTCTATCTAGATGATTGACCACCTGAATCACAGCATCTGTAAAAAGCTCCCATATCTGACCAGCATGACCATTGGCTTGTCCAGCAGGAACAGTCAAACAAGCATTAAGAAGCAAGACTCCTTGCTCAGCCCAAGCTGTCAAATCATGAGATTTCTTAACCCCGATATCATCTGACAATTCTTTCAAGATATTTTGCAAGGATGGCGGAGCTGGAATAGAGTCAGGTACAGAAAAACTCAAGCCCTGCGCTTGACCTGGCCCGTGATAGGGATCCTGTCCTAGAATCACCACCTTAACTTCTTCAAGCGGTGTTGTCAAGAGAGCTTGAAAAACCTTTTCCTTGGGTGGATAAATAGTCCCCTGAGCATAGACCTGATTCATAAACTGATTGATTTTCCCAAAATAACCCTCAGGTAATTGCGCCTTAATCAAAGCATGCCAAGACGAATGTTCCATAGCCGACTCCTTCATTTTTACTGCCTCTATTATAGCAAAAAGTGGCTATCTAAACCACTTTTTACAGTTTATCTAAACAATCCAGCAAGTCTTGATAAGAATGGACTTCGTAGGTTGGCTGGGCTTGTGGGGATTTTCGAGGTGATGAGGATTGTACCAAATCGTATCAATCCCAGCATTATTGCCACCTTGAATGTCGGCGGTTAGGGAATCTCCAATCATCAGCGTCTTTTCTTTACTAAAGTCAGCAATCTGTTGACCAATCTTTTCATAAAAGAGAGCATCAGGTTTTTGTGTTTGCAGCTGTTCAGAGATAAAGACTTGATTGAAATATGGTGCCAGACCCGATTGAGCCAAACGTCCTGTCTGAATGGCAGTAATGCCATTTGTCGCAGCGTACAGCTCATAATCACGCTCGATGAGGCTATCTAAAAGTTCATGAGCACCTGAAAAAGTTTGCCCCTGTTGGGCAAGGTAAAATTGGTAACGCTGGGCTAGAAAACTACCGTCTTTTTCCTGTCCAAAGTGAGCAAATAAACGAGAAAAGCGCGTGTTAACCAGCTCTTGTTTACTAATTTTCTTTTGCTCCAAGTCCTTCCAGAGAGCCTTGTTCATGGGAACGTAAAAGTCTTTGTAGGCCTGAATATCTGCAACCCCTTCTTCTTTTAGAAGTTGCGTCAAAGCCACATCCTCAGCAGCATCAAAATCAAGAAGAGTGTTGTCGAGGTCGAAAAGTAAGAATTTGTATTTCAATTTAATGTTTCTCCTTTCTAAATTAAACAACTTTCACTTCAGCCAGTTGTTTAATGTAAAAACTTAAAAGTGGTATAGTATCACAAAGAATAATCGTTCCAATTGATTAACTAATCCATACTATTCTAGTGAATTATAGAAAAATCTCCTATAAATTCGAGTAATAGTTAAAATACATACAAATATGACTCCCAAAATAGATAATACTATCTTCACAAAACTCATTTCCAAACCTATGACATATATATAAAAAAGAGGGGCTAATCCTACACATAGAGACAATAGATAACTACTAAATCTTATCTCTCCGATACCAGAAAAAAATGTTTCATTTAAAATATCCCAATTTTACCTTTCATCTTTATAATCCACTAACAAATCTATTGACTTCTCATTTTTTTGAATAATCTTGACAGCAAATTTACTCCACTTAATGCCACTAAAATTTCAATGGGCAAAAAATAGTAATCCCATATCAAATGAGAAATCAGCAATGATAGAAATAGTATACAGTCAATATAACTATTCTTAAAATATTCTGCACTTACATAATACAGAAATGCCACAACCACTGAAATTAAGACAACCATCATAATACTATTATCCTGTCCTTCTCACTAACGCTATTTCCAAAATTTATTTTTTTTATGACTTAGTAACGCAATTCCAATTAGCAATACACCTAATATAAATAAAAGTATTTCCCAAAATTTATTCTCAGTTTTAATAAAAGGTATAAGATACATACTAACCAATATGGAACTTACTCCTATAATAGCAAATATTATTCTGGCTTTATCACTTAGTTTAAACATATTTAATTCCCCATAAAATAAGCAGTGGCAACGTTTACTGTAACATTCCCCCGTCTTTATGTAGAGATAATCCCCTATCAATACACCTCATCTCTTCTTACTCAATAGCAGCATAATTATTTGGTGATACGAGTTTCATAAGATTTCTCCTCTTTAACGTTGCATGGTTAGGATAGTTCTCTAATCAGTAATCGTCGACTGCGTTTAAAGCACTTTGTTACCTAGATAAGATGTCCTTTCTCTACCTGATTTGATTTTAAAGAGAACTAAGATTTAACCATATTTATCTCATTTCTTATTTTTAAATAATTCATACTTTTTTTCTCTGATAAAGGGAAGTGAGAAATTAGAAAAAATTAGTAGAATTGAAAATAGGTATCCATCTTTTTGCATTACTAAAACATAGCCTAAAAATAAATAGACAATCAAATCTAGTACAAAAAGAGAAAATATCCTCCTTTTCATCATCTCACTTGAATTAAAGATTCTGTTTAATAGAATCTTTATCGTAGTATCTACACAAATTTTTATCAAAAAGATAAGAGCCAATACACGATTAGCAACTGTATCATGAAGAATAAATGGAAATATAGTTAATATAAAACTAGAAATCTCTAAATATTTTATCCAAGGGGATTGAGACATCTTACTTTTAAACTGACTGATTTTCCTATACTCGCTAGCTAATCTAGTATCAAAATCTTTACCAATTATATTAAAGATTAAGAACTCCAGGATAAAAATACTGATTAATACGATATAAGTAGAAACCTTTCCTGGGAAATATTTATTGATTAAAATCGGGAAACTCATTAACAGAATTGAGTTTATAGCCAGACAAATGGATACTATTTTATTCTTCACAGAGTATATAGGTAACGATACTATTGAATAGAGAAACGCTAAAAAAATAAGCAAGAAATACTCTGTGCTGCTAATTAGCGGCGCCCTTAATGATAAAAATAGATAGGCACCCCACACGATGATATGCGCTTTACGAATTGACTCTAGATTACTCATCTACCTACTCCTAATATGTAAAGGGAATCCATTTTTAGTTTACATTCTATTTCAAACAAGTCATAAGCATTTTATGATATTTCCTTCTTCTACATTAGGTAAAGTTGAAATACATTTTTTGCAAGTGAAAATATAATTGTTATTAAAAATCCCAAAAAGATCTATCCTTCTTCTAGACCTAAACCAAGTCAGATTAAAGATACAAATATAATGATAAGGCTTTCTTTTACTTTAGACTACCATAAAACAAGGAATCTTTCAACAAAATTCATTGGCAAACTACTATTCTAGAAGATTGACAGCCCAAATCTTTCAGAATAGAACAATCCTAACTATCGAATGCTCTATTTTCATAAATATCCATGTAATTCTAGACCTAGAATTCCTATAAACTAAATGTTTTTGTACTATTCTAAGCCATTGATTGCTTTAAATCTAAATTTTTGAAGAATTCTAAAGCTAGAAGAGTCCTATCACAATTAGTTTTGAATGATTAATAATTTAGAAACACTATATCTTTACTCCTTTTACATTAAAAAGGAACTGCCTAAAGCAATCCCTTTCTGATTTTGAAATTATCTACTGAAAATTGATAGTTTAGATAATCAATAACCCACCTATAAAAAGAGTTATAGTAAGTTTCCTTATTTATTGATTTCAATCTCCGCCAACTGTGTTTGAATAACTGACAGTTCTGCTCCAGCCTGAAGAAGAGCAGCTGCAGTATAGGCACCTTCTACAATTGGAACCCTGTTGATGACGATACTTTTATCACTGAAATCAGCCACCATTTCTAAGTTCATTTTAGCAGAGCCTAGGTCAAAAAAGGCAAGTAAAGTATCTGCTGGATTTTCGGAAACAACCCTATCTACTTGATCAAAACTAGTTCCAATTCCTCCATCTTCGTTTCCTCCTACATAAGTAATCGGAACATCTTTAGCAACTTCACTAATCAGTTCAACAACACCTTGTGCAATATTTTTGGAATGTGAAACGATAACAAGACCAATACTTCCCATTAAACCACCCCAGTTTCTAAAAGAGCACTAAAGAGTAATCCTGATGAGAATGATCCAGGATCAATATGTCCAATAGAACGTTCTCCTACATAAGATGCCCTTCCTTTAGTTGCAAGTAAATCTTTGGTAGCATTCACTACCTTATCAATAACCTCTTGAGTCAATTGGCCATCAGACAAGGCAACAATAACAGGAGTCCAAACGTCAACCATTGTCTTTTCTCCAACTTCTGCTTTCCCACGTTTGACAATCATATCCAGACCACTTTGTAAGATTTCTTCTAATTTCGAATTAGAATCAGCCTTGGACATTCCCATAAAAGCAGAGCCATACAAGGGACCAGAAGCACCGCCTACCTTACTCAGTAGTTGCATTGAGACAAGCTTAAAAACATCACTGCTGGTCTCAAATTGCTTTCCTTCTAAGTTTTCCATAACTGCAGCCATTCCACGCGCCATATTTCCACCGTGATCTCCATCTCCTATAGGAGTGTCTAGCTCACTAAGGTAATCTTTCTGTTCCTGAATCTTTTCATTAAAAAGCTTCATCCATTCAAGAGCTTGTTCAGCATTCATGCGACATTTCCTCCTTGAGTTTTACCAAGCTGGGGTAGTAACAGGTGCATTTAGAGCATCCAACCACTCATCATCTGCCAATCGAATCAATGTTAATGACAAGCCAGCCATATCAATTGATGTCATATAGTTTCCAATTTTCTTAAACGCCAACTCAACACCTTTTTCATGGAGTAATTTAGCCACATCATTTGCAAATACGTATTGCTCCATAAGAGGAGTGCTTCCTAAACCATTGATGAGAAGGCCATAGCGTTCACCAGCCTTAAGTTGGAAACCTTCAGATAATTTTTCAACCAGCTCTGAGGCCAATTGTGCTGAAGGTTGCATTTTCTCTTTCTTATATCCTGGCTCACCGTGAATACCAACTCCATATTCAAATTCATCATCTTCTAGAACAAAACCTGGTTTCCCAACTTCAGGAACGGTTGCTCCAGACAAGGCTAGCCCAATTGTTTTAATTTCTAAGACAAGTTTATCGGCCAAGTCCTTCATTTCAGCTAATGATTTACCAGAACGAGCTGCAGCACCCAAAATTTTATGGACTAATATAGTACCTGCAACACCTCGACGCCCTTGGGTATAGAGACTATTTTCAACAGCGATATCATCATCAACCACAACGCTTGCTACATCAATGCCTTCCATTTCGGCAAGTTCTTGTGCAATTTCAAAGTTCATAATGTCACCAGAATAGTTCTTGATGACCATGAAAACTCCAGCACCTTCATCAGCCGCCTTAATGGCTTCTAAAATTTGGTCCGGAGTAGGTGAAGTGAAGACTGCTCCACAAATGGCAGCAGACAACATTCCATCTCCTACAAATCCAGCATGACTTGGTTCATGTCCTGAACCTCCACCTGAAATGAGTCCAACTTTTCCTGTCTTTTCTGCCTTTCTAACGATGACATCAAAACCATCTAAGCGTTCTACCAAGTCATCATGCATGAATGACAATCCCTGCAACATTTCATCAACAACTTGTGTCGGTTCATTTATAATTTTTTTCATGAGAAACTCCTTTCGGCATGTACCTTTGTTTTCGCTTTCATTATATATTTTTTATCGCTGGATGATAAGGGACAGATTCTATTATTTGTCCCCTTTTAAACCCGTTTAAAACATTTTTTTGGTAAAATGAAGTAAGTAAAAGAAAGGTTTCCTATGGCATCATCATTTATTACAAAAAAACGGATTGCCAAGGCATTTAGAGACCTATTAGCTACTAGAGAATTTGACAAAATCTCCATTGTAGATATCATGGAATCAGCTGGCATTCGTAGACAGACCTTTTATAATCACTTTCTTGACAAATATGAACTGCTAGACTGGATATTTGAAAATGACTTAACCGAGTATATCACCAATAACTTGGATTTTATTTCGGGCCAAAAACTATTACAAGAATTATTTTTTTATTTCGAACAAGAGCGTGACTTTTATATTCAACTGTTTGATATTCAAGGACAAAATAACTTCTATGACCACTTTATCAGCTACTGTCGCTTGCTTGTATCAAAAATTTTAAGAGAATACGGTCAGATTGATATCGATTCATCTGCTTATACTTGTTTTTTGTTAGACTATCATTCACATGCTCTAGCAGAAATCGTGAAGGCTTACGTCAATAAAAAAAGTCCAGTTCCACAACCAGACTTTCTAATCATGACAATTATTGGAAAGAGACCACAATGACATTTATTTCAAATCATAAACAGAAAATTATTTCAAGTTACATTTCGGCAACTGTCAGCAGTCATCCTGAATTAGAAAAACATCCTACCTTACCATTAATCTATCAAAAAAATCGCAATCCTCATCAGGTTCCAATATTGTCGGGTGGAGGTTCCGGTCACGAACCTGCGCATATTGGATATGTGGGAGAAGGAATGCTTACCGCTGCTATCTATGGCCAATTATTTACTCCTCCTACAAGAACTGAAATCTTAGAGTCCATTCGTTTTTTAAACAATGGTCACGGTGTCTTCATCATTGTAAAAAATTTCGAAGCAGACATCAAAGAATTTAGCTCGGCCATTAACACTGCTAGAAAAGAAGGAATTAAAGTTGGCTATAGTCTAGCACACGACGATATTTCAATTGAACCTCACAATAGATTTCAAATTAGAGGAAGAGGGCTTGCAGGGACTATTTTACTTCATAAAGTTCTAGGATATGCAGCTCAGAATGGTGCCGACATCGAGCAACTAACTGATTTAGGTCATCAGCTTGCTCCCGAAATCGCAACAATTGGCTTTGCAACGAAATCTGCTAGTCTCCCCCAAGCCACCCTTCCACTATTTAACTTGGAAGAAGGAAATATTTCTTATGGTATTGGGATACATGGCGAAGAAGGTTATCGTATCGTCCCATTCCAATCATCGGAAATCCTTGCAAATGAAATTATAAGTAAATTAAGATTGCACTATCATTGGAAAAAGGGTGATCATTTTATATTGCTTGTAAATAATCTAGGCACTACCAGCAACTTAGAAATGGGCATATTTATCAATGATCTCCTTCAACTCTTAGAAATTGAAGGAGTCACTATTACCTTTATAAAATCAGGAACATTTATGACCAGTCTAGATATGGCAGGTATATCCGTAACTCTTTGCCCCGTAAAAAATAAACAGTGGTTAGAAGCGCTCAATGCTCCAACGACAGCATTTGCATGGTAATTTGCTTATATAACTCAAAAGGGCTACATCACTTGATAGCCCTTTGCTTTTATCTTACGTTTAAAAGAACTCATTCTTTCTATTTCAAATAGTCCATCTATCCTTTACAATTCTTCCGATGAGCTTTGAGTTTTTTCAGAGCCCAATCATAGTGGCTTGACGTGCTACTAACAAAGTAGGAACCTAGACTTGTTCCGCCGGTCCACTTATAGCCACCTTTGGTAAAGAGTTCGTCATTGCTAAAAACTTCTATCAACTCTAAAACCTTCCTATGTGATTGTTCTTGGAGTCTAGTCGCTTCTTCTAAGGAGGTTTTCTGGTGCTTCTTCCAAAAAGCGACATTCATTTCTCCATAAGTTTTCCAAGTATAAGGTTCAGGGAGAAAAGGTCTTTCGTGACCTTCTTGATTAGAATGTACCCAAGTCAAAAGTAACTGCTGCCATTCATAAAGATGGATCAAGACATCCCGTAGATTTTTATCCCTTTTCCAGTGAGCTTCTTTTTTCTTTAGGTCTCTTGAAAAATCAAATGGAGTCTGTAGCTCATCTTCACTTAATTGAGAGATGAAGAGGTTAAGCTTTTCATAATTTTCCTTAGAGGCCAGCATTAGCTCCTCTTTTGTTTTCGGTCTATGCACAGGAGTACTCCTTTCATATCTCTAGTTATTATTAGAAATTTTTTATCCTTTAAATCTCTATAACTTATCCTTTAATTTCTCAACAAAGAGATAGGCTGCTGGACAGGTCAAAGTATTCTTAATCGTCAAATGGTTGATTTGATGAATTTTTTTACGGTCCGTATGGGGGAACTCTCGGCATGCCTTTGGACGAACTTCATAGATGGAACAGAGATTATCTCCTCCTAAAAAGGGACAAGGCATGGATTTAAAAACCTTATCACCATCTTCATCTACCTGCAGAAACTCCGCTTCAAAAGCTGGTAATTTCATCTTAAAATACTTGGCGATTCGTGTAATATCCGCTTCTTTAAAGTCCGGTCCCAATGTCTTACAACAATTGGCACAGGCCGTGCAATCAATTTCCTCAAAGACTTCTTGGTGAATCTGCTGGGCTATCTTGTCTAGGTTTTTAGGAGGTTTTTTCTTTAGATTGGCTAAAACTTTACGGTGTTCCTTCTGCTTTTGCATGGCTAGCTGGTGGTAATACTCAATATCAATTTCTTTAGACATGATTTCTCTCTTATTCTATTTGCTTCTCCTATTATATCATGCCTCTTCATCATTGAAAAGTGGACTTTACAAGACTATACTATTCCCGAATGTATCAAAAAACCTTGCAACTAGGTTACAAGGTTAATGACATTAATCGAAGTTAACGTATTCTTTTTGAAGTTCAAGGACTTCTTCCATTGTTGAACACTCTGTAAGGGCACGGTTTGCGTACTCTTCCATCTTAGCAGTATCCAATTTCTTCATCAAGCTACGTGTACGAAGGACTGATGTTGCTGACATAGAGAATTCATCCAAGCCCATTCCGACAAGAAGTGGAACAGCTTTTTGATCGCCAGCCATCTCACCACACATACCAGCCCATTTACCTTCAGCGTGAGCTGCCTTGATAACGTTGTTGATCAAGCGAAGGATTGATGGGTTATATGGTTGGTAAAGGTATGAAACTTGCTCGTTCATACGGTCTGCTGCCATTGAGTATTGGATCAGGTCATTTGTTCCAATTGACATGAAGTCTACTTCTTTTGCAAATTGGTCTGCAAGCATTGCTGCTGCAGGGATTTCAATCATGATACCAACTTGGATGTCATCCGCAACTGCAACACCTTCAGCAAGAAGGTTTGCTTTTTCTTCTTCATAAACTGCTTTGGCTGCACGGAATTCTTTCAAAAGGGCAACCATTGGGAACATGATACGCAATTGACCATGAACAGAAGCACGAAGAAGGGCACGGATTTGTGTACGGAACATTGCATCTCCAGTTTCAGAAATAGAGATACGAAGGGCACGGAATCCAAGGAATGGGTTCATTTCGTGTGGCATATCGAAGTAAGGAAGTTCCTTATCTCCACCAATATCCATTGTACGAACAACCACTGGTTTACCATTCATTCCCTCAAGAACAGCCTTGTATGCTTCATACTGCTCATCTTCTGTTGGGAAGTCTTGAGAATCCATATACAAGAACTCTGTACGGTAAAGTCCAACAGCTTCTGCACCGTTGTTGTTAACACCTTCAACGTCTTTTGGAGTACCGATGTTAGCAGCCAACTCGAAGTGTTTACCGTCAGCAGTCACTGTTTGAGCATCTTTCAAAAGTGCCCATTCAGCTTTTTGTTTAGCATAAACTTCACCAGCTGCTTTAAATTCTGCCGCTTGTTCATCTGTTGGGTTGATAATCACTTCACCAGTAATTCCGTTAACGGCAAGGATATCGCTGTCTTTCACTACTTCAGTGATGTTATTTGTTCCCAATACAGCTGCAATTTCAAGTGTACGTGCCATGATAGCTGAGTGGCTTGTACGTCCACCGATATTTGTTACAAAAGCTTTTACAAAGTTTTTGTCCAATTGAGCTGTATCAGATGGTGTCAAGTCATGCGCAATGACGATTACTTCTTCATTGATAGAAGCTGGGTTTGGCAATTTTTTACCAAGAAGGTTTGCCAATACACGTTTTGTCACGTCGCGGATATCCGCTGCACGTTCTTGCATGTATGGGTTGTCTTCCATACCTTCAAAGATCGTGATGAACATGTCAGTCACTTCTTTAAGACCTGCTTCTGCGTTGACTTTCTTAGCACGAATTGTTTCTTTAATCTGACCAATCAATTCTGGGTCAGAAAGAACCATCAAATGAGCGTCAAAAACTTGAGCCGCTTCTTCACCAAGCGTACCTACAGCTTTCTCGCGGATAAGAGAAAGCTCGTTTTGAGAAGCTTCAAGAGCAACATCCAAACGAGCCTCTTCTGCGTTTGTATCTTCGACTGAAATAGTCTCGAATGACAAATCCGGTTGAACGAGTAGATATGCTTTTGCAACTGCAACACCGTCAGATGCTGCGATTCCTTTAAGCATTTCTGTCATTTCCCTTATGCCAATCCTTCTTTTTCCATTGTTTCTGAGATTGCAGCGATAGCGTCATCTGCATCTGCACCTTCAGCTGAGATAGTTACGTCAGCACCTTGGCCAACACCAAGACTCATAACACCCATAATTGATTTAAGGTTAACTGATTTACCTTTGTACTCAAGAGTGATATCTGAAGCAAATTTGCTAGCAGTTTGCACCAACAATGTTGCTGGACGTGCGTGAATACCTGTTTCTGCCACTACGTGGAAATCTTTAGAAGCCATAGTTTGACTCTCCTTTTGTTCTTTCTTTTTTTGAGTTATATGTGATAACCCTTACAATTTGGTATTATACCATCTTCTAGGATTTTTTTCAAGCATTTTCTGGATTTTCCTTCAATTTCCTTTCAGATAACTTGCTGAAAATCTTCTATCCTAGATAACAAACACAGGATATAGTTTCTTCCAAAACAATTTATAGGATAATCATTGCTGTTTTATAAAACAAACACTATATATTGTGTTTTGTGAGCTTGACTAGAAAAGCAGACCACTATATTTAGTTCAAATCATTGACAAAATTTTATTTTCTGATATACTAAGATAGTATTAAATTTTGAAGAGGAGTTACACAATGGTAACCGTTTATTCTAAAAACAATTGTGTCCAATGTAAAATGACCAAGCGTTTCTTGGACAGTAATAACGTTGAATATAAAGAAATCAATCTTGATGAGCAGCCTGAGTACATCGATCAAGTCAAAGAGCTCGGTTTTAGCGCAGCTCCTATTATTCAAACACCAACTGAAGTCTTTTCAGGTTTCCAACCAGGAAAACTGAAACAATTAGCATAATCTTAGTACATCGTCCAGAAGAAACTGCTTCTAGGGCTAACTTAGAGGCCTTTCTTTTGTAATTAGATAAGGGAAATTTTATGGGATTAAAACATCTTGAAGACGTGACTTACTTCCGTCTCAATAACGAAATCAACCGTCCTGTTAATGGACAAATCATGCTTCATAAAGATAAGGAAGCCTTGGATGCCTTCTTTAAAGAAAATGTCGTTCCAAACACTATGGTTTTTGATTCAATTACTGATAAAATCAACTACCTCATTGAACACAACTACATCGAAACAGCCTTTATCAAGAAATACCGTCCAGAGTTCTTGGAAGAATTGGCTCAATTTATCAAAGACCAAAACTTCCAATTCAAGTCATTCATGGCAGCTTATAAATTTTACAATCAATATGCCTTAAAGACTAACGACGGTGAATATTATCTTGAAAGTATGGAAGACCGTGTCTTCTTTAACGCCCTTTATTTCGCTGATGGGAATGAAGCTGTTGCAATCGATATTGCCAATGAAATCATCCACCAACGCTACCAACCTGCTACTCCTTCCTTCTTGAATGCTGGACGTGCTCGTCGTGGGGAGTTGGTATCTTGTTTCCTAATCCAAGTGACGGATGATATGAACTCTATCGGACGTTCTATCAACTCAGCTCTTCAACTTTCACGTATTGGTGGTGGTGTGGGAATCACCCTCAGCAACCTTCGTGAAGCTGGTGCACCTATCAAGGGTTATGAAGGAGCTGCTTCAGGTGTCGTTCCTGTTATGAAGCTTTTCGAAGACAGTTTCTCTTACTCCAACCAATTGGGGCAACGTCAAGGTGCCGGTGTTGTCTACCTCAACGTCTTCCACCCAGATATTATCGCCTTCCTTTCAACTAAGAAAGAAAACGCCGATGAAAAAGTTCGTGTTAAGACCCTTTCACTTGGTGTTGTAGTACCAGATAAATTCTACGAATTGGCGCGTAAAAATGAAGAAATGTATCTCTTCAGCCCTTACTCTGTAGAAAAAGAATACGGTGTGCCATTCAACTACATCGACATTACTGAAAAATACGATGAATTGGTCGCAAATCCAAATATTCGCAAGACAAAAATCAAGGCGCGTGATTTGGAAACTGAAATCTCTAAATTGCAACAAGAGTCTGGCTACCCTTATGTCGTCAATATTGATACGGCTAACCGTGCAAATCCTGTTGATGGTAAGATTATCATGAGTAACTTGTGTTCTGAGATCCTTCAAGTCCAAGAACCAAGCTTGATCAACGATGCTCAAGAATTCCTTCAAATGGGAACGGACGTTTCATGTAACCTTGGTTCAACGAACGTAGTCAACATGATGACTTCACCTGACTTTGGTCGTTCTATCCGTGCTATGGTTCGTGCTTTAACTTTCGTTACAGATAGTTCGCATATCGTAGCTGTACCTACGATTGACCATGGGAATAGCCAAGCCCACACCTTTGGTCTCGGTGCCATGGGACTTCATAGCTACCTTGCCCAACAACTGATTGAATATGGTTCACCTGAGTCTGTTGAATTTACAAGCATCTACTTTATGCTTATGAACTACTGGACCTTGGTTGAGTCAAACAATATTGCGCGTGAACGTGGTATCACCTTCCACAACTTTGAAAAATCAGACTATGCTAACGGTAGCTACTTTGACAAGTATGTAACTGGCGAATTCCTTCCAAAATCAGACCGTGTTAAAGAACTTTTCAAAGATGTCTTTATCCCAAGTGCTGCTGATTGGGCTGAACTTCGCGAAAAGGTTCAAGCAGATGGTCTTTACCACCAAAACCGTCTAGCTGTTGCTCCAAATGGTTCGATCAGTTACATCAATGACGTCTCGGCTTCTATCCACCCGATTACGCAACGGATCGAGGAACGTCAAGAAAAGAAAATTGGTAAAATCTACTATCCTGCTGCTGGCTTGTCAACAGAAACCATTCCTTACTACACTTCGGCTTACGACATGGATATGCGTAAAGTGATTGATGTTTACGCCGCTGCGACTGAGCACGTGGACCAAGGACTTTCACTCACACTCTTCATGCGTAGTGACATTCCAAAAGGTCTTTACGAATGGAAGAAAGAAAACAAACAAACGACACGTGACTTGTCTATCCTTCGTAACTATGCCTTTAACAAGGGTATCAAGTCTATCTACTACGTCCGTACCTTTACAGATGATGGTGGAGAAGTCGGTGCCAACCAGTGTGAAAGTTGTGTGATTTAGTTTCTAGCATAGAAACACTATTTTTCCCTAAGCAGCACTGATAAAATCAAATCTACTATGTCATAACATAATTTATGTAACATTTTAAAAGTCGGGCTTCCGACTTTTTGTGCGATACTCCTATAGAATTATGGTAAAATAGAATAATTGTGAGTTCGCAATACTAAACACAGAAAGAGATTTCAAATGGAAACTTACTACAAAGCCATTAACTGGAATGCCATCGAAGATGTCATCGACAAATCAACCTGGGAAAAACTGACGGAGCAATTCTGGCTCGATACACGTATTCCCTTGTCAAACGACTTGGATGACTGGAGAAAGCTATCTAACAAAGAAAAAGACTTGGTTGGAAAAGTCTTTGGTGGTTTAACCCTTCTCGACACTATGCAATCTGAAACTGGGGTTCAAGCCCTTCGCGCAGACATCCGTACACCACATGAGGAAGCTGTTTTCAATAACATCCAATTTATGGAATCTGTTCACGCTAAATCTTATTCATCAATCTTTTCTACCTTAAATACTAAGGCTGAGATTGAAGAAATTTTCGAATGGACCAATACCAATCCTTACCTACAAAAAAAGGCTGAGATTGTCAACGAAATCTACCTAAACGGTAGCCCACTTGAAAAGAAAGTTGCCAGTGTCTTCCTCGAAACCTTCCTCTTCTATTCAGGTTTCTTCACTCCCCTCTACTACCTTGGTAACAACAAACTAGCCAACGTTGCAGAAATCATCAAATTGATTATTCGTGACGAGTCTGTTCACGGAACCTACATTGGTTACAAATTCCAACTTGGTTTCAATGAATTGCCTGAAGAAGAGCAAGAAAAACTCAAAGAATGGATGTACGACCTACTCTATACTCTTTATGAAAATGAAGAAGGCTACACAGAGAGTCTTTATGACGGTGTTGGTTGGACGGAAGAAGTTAAAACCTTCCTTCGCTACAATGCTAACAAGGCACTCATGAACCTGGGACAAGATCCACTCTTCCCAGATTCAGCTGATGATGTCAACCCAATCGTTATGAACGGTATTTCAACAGGAACTTCCAACCACGACTTCTTCTCTCAAGTCGGAAATGGTTACCTTCTTGGCGAAGTTGAAGCCATGCAAGATGATGACTACAACTACGGTTTGGACTAATACTCTACCACTCTTAACCATCAAAAAGTAAACTAGAAACAACAAAATAATAACTTAATAAAAATATCGAAAGCTTTGAAAATAAACCTCGATATTTTTGTTTTTGTTTTATTTTGTTGTTTTTGTATTTGAATGATGAGCTAGTTTATGGTAAGATAGTAGTAGGAAACGAGGTGATAATATGCTCAAACAAGAAAAATTAACCAAAATTTTAGAGATAGTAAATAGTAAAGGAACCATAACGGTTAAGCAGATTATGGACGAAATAGCCGTTTCAGATATGACTGCAAGGCGCTATTTACAGGAATTAGCTGATAAAGACTTGCTGATTCGTGTGCATGGTGGAGCTGAAAAACTTCGAACCAACTCCCTTTTGACTAATGAGCGATCAAATATTGAAAAACAAGCCCTCCAAACGGCAGAAAAACAAGAAATAGCCCGTTTTGCAGGCAGTCTAGTAGAAGAAAGAGAAACTATTTTTATTGGACCAGGAACAACATTAGAATTTTTTGCACGTGAGTTGCCTATTGACAATATCCGCGTCGTGACCAACAGTCTACCTGTTTTTCTGATTTTAAGCGAACGAAAATTAACAGATTTGATTTTGATAGGTGGAAATTATCGCGATATTACAGGTGCTTTTGTTGGCACATTGACCCTACAAAATCTCTCTAATCTCCAATTTTCTAAAGCTTTCGTTAGCTGTAATGGTATTCAAAACGGAGCTCTAGCTACTTTTAGCGAGGAAGAGGGAGAGGCTCAACGCATCGCTTTAAATAATTCTAATAAAAAATATTTACTCGCAGATCATAGTAAGTTCAATAAGTTTGATTTTTATACTTTTTATAATGTATCAAATCTTGATACTATTGTTTCAGATTCTAAACTAAGTGATTCAATCCTTTTTGAGCTATCTAAACTTACTAAAGTCATCAAGCCTTAATCAACTGAAAGATTCTGGGTAAGAACTCAATTTCAGAAGTAAATCTTCCCACAATAAAACGCATAATATCAAGGTTTTTCAACACCTGATATTATGCGTTTTTCTGTATCAAAGACTTTTTGCCCATTTGCTTTATCTGCCACCTCAAAGCTAGGCATTGAGAAACCTGCGACTCGCTTCCTAGTTTAAAGTTGCTCTTTGATTTTCATTGAGTATAAGCAACGTGATTAGATAAGAGTTTTGCAGAGTACTAGATATAAGATTTAAAACTTTTTTGGAAATTGGTTACGATTGTTGAAACGGCATAAAATCTGAATCAAAGGAGATAGTATCCCATTCTTCAGGACTGATAAAATTTAAAAAGATATTTTTAAATTCTTCCAGCTCATAATCTGAATGACAAATCCATTCTTTACCGGTCGAGACATACCATTTCCCAAGGCTTTTCAGTTCTTCATTCGTCAAACACGGTATTTGAGAACATTTTTAGAAATTTATAATATAAACTTTTTCATAAATAGATTGGATAAAATCTTTGAACATCTTTTCACCTCACTAGAATTCTATATCTAATGACTCATTCTACTAGTCAATCACTTGAGTTTCCGCTACTTTCTTGTACCAGTGAGCTGATTTCTTAGGATAGCGTTCTTGCGTTTCAAAGTCTACATAGAAGAGACCGTAACGTTTTTCATAACCGTTTGACCATGAGAAGACGTCCATCAATGACCAAATGAAGTAACCTTTTACATTAGCGCCATCTGCAATAGCATCAGACAAGACCTCTAAGTGTTGTTTCACATAATCAATACGACCATCATCGTAAACAGTGTTATCAACGAACTCATCTTTATAGCCGAGACCATTTTCAGTGATGTAAATCTTCTTGTAGTTGGGATAATCTTTCTTCACGCGCATGATTTGGTCATACAAACCTTGAGGATAGATAATCCAATCCCAATCCGTACGTGGCACATAATCAGGAGCTACACGACGACCAACACCTTTGATTTGGTATTTAGAGCTTCCTTTCTCACCTTTACCATTATGGATAATTTCAGTTTCTCCATCAAATGCTTCCATCCAGTCACTCATATAGTAATTGATTCCAAAGAAGTCGTTCAAGTCTTTTGCTGCTTCTAATGCTGTGAAATCTTCTTCACGAAGATCCAAGCTACCACCATTGACTGATAAGATATGGTTGACACCTTCCATCGTTTCAGATGAATAGCGACCTAGATAAGTTGCATCCAAGATAAATTTGTTATGGATAATGTCCTCCAACTCTGCCGCAA
This sequence comes from Streptococcus sp. 3705, assembly GCF_013277145.1. Taxonomy (GTDB): domain Bacteria; phylum Bacillota; class Bacilli; order Lactobacillales; family Streptococcaceae; genus Streptococcus. Next base: position 59,689 of record NZ_VMMJ01000019.1, read on the forward strand.
TAACATCTGCAGGATTTTCAGGATCAAGTGGGTACTTGGTTGGGAGAGCGTGCACGACACCAATTTCCCCTTTATAGCCTTTCTCTTTATACAATTTTACCGCACGTGCATGAGATACCATCATATTATGGTGCGATTGGAAAACTTTGGCAAGGTCATACTGGATACCTGGAGGGAATTTACCAACTAAATATTGACCATCACCGATTGGCCCAATTTCATTAAAGGTTGTCCAATAATTTACTTCTGGAAATTCTTCAAAACAGAAAGCCGCGTAGTCTACAAAGTGTTCAATATTTTCACGATTTAAGAAGTCGCCATTTGAGTGAAGAGCTTCTGGCGTGTCAAAATGATGAAGAGTTACAAATGGCTCAACGTGACGTTTGTGACACTCTGCAAATAGATTATGATAAAATTCAACACCTTTAGCATTTACTTCACCATAACCAGTCGGGAAAATACGTGACCAGGCAATAGAAATTCGAATGCCATTGACACCATACTCTTCTGCCAACTTGAGGTCAACTGGGTATCGATTGTAAAAATCACTAGCTGGTTCTGCAGTGTACCAGTAGTTATCTTCAAGATATTTATCCCACGCAACTGGTCCTTTTCCATCAGTATGTGTAGCACCTTCTGCTTGATAAGCAGCTGTTGCGCCACCGAAAATAAAGTCTTTTGGAAGTGTTTTTGACATATAATTCTCCTTTTAATTAAAAAAGAAATAAGATGGAGAGGAGGCTAGTGAGGCTTTATTCTCCATCTCACTTCTTGTACTAAGTCACCGAATTGTGACATGAGAAGGTAAAAACAATATCTTTTTACCGACGAATTAACAAGGCGATTAGGAAATTCGCCATAGCGATTTCCGTAACGAGAGGAGACTATTTCACAGTCCCTATCGTTAACCGAATTGTGACATGAGGAGGTAAAAACGATATCTTTTTACCGACGAATTAACAAGGCGATTAGGAAATTCGCCATAGCGATTTCCGTAACGAGAGGAGACTGTTTCACAGTCCCTATCGTTAATCGAATTGAGCTTGTACGAATGCAAGAGCACCTTTTCCATCACGGGTTAATTTGATGTATTGAGCGCCTTCTGTCTTGGCAAGTTTAATACCGAGTTTATCGGTTTCTGCTTTCATGTCTTCAAAGTTTGAAGCAACTTGAGGGGCAAGAATAACTAGATCAAACTCTGGCAACATTTCACGGTGAGCACCATAGCCACCTGCTGCTGCTTTCACAGGAACATTGTACTCTGCTGCTGCCTTGTTCAAAGCATTTGCAAGGAGACCACTTGTCCCTCCACCTGCACAGAGAACGAGGACATTTGTTTCTTCAGTGATGGTATTTTGAGCTGCTTCTACACCTGCTTTTTCAAGAATAGCATCTGCTTTTGCAGTGTTGAAGTTTGCAGCAACTTTTTCTTTCAATTCATCATTAGATTTACCTGAACGCTCTTCTTCAAGAATTTGTTCATCATATACTTTAAGGAATGGGTAGTAAATGACTACGTCAACCACGATTAGAAGAGCAGCAAGAATGAATGATAGAACTTGGAAGTTCGTACCAAGAACTAGACCTAGTGGAGCTGGGGTTGTCCATGGTAGATTAGCAGTAAATGAATTCATTCCAAGAGTTTCAATGAAGAATTTAAAGATCCAAACGTTTGCGATTGGAGCAAAAATAAATGGAATGAAGAAGATTGGGTTCAATACAAGTGGTGCACCAAACAAGATTGGTTCATTTACACCAAAGAAAGTTGGAACTACTGAAGCACGTCCGATTGCACGGTTACGTTTTGATTTTGTCAACCACATGAACATGAATGGAACAACCAGTGTCGCACCAGTACCACCCATGGTAACGATAAACATTTGTGTACCAGAAGTAAGAATCTTGTCAGCGTGCATACCTTGTTGGAGAAGGTTCAAGTTGACTTCGGCATTTGCATAGGTAATAGCTGCGATTGTTGGTTCAACGATAGATGGACCATGGATACCAACAAACCAGAAGAAGGCAAAGGCACCAAATATAATGGTGATACCTAGATAGCCATCAGCTGCAGAGAATAATGGAGCAAAGAATTTACCGATTGATTCTGCCACACTTGCACCAACAAAATGACGTGCTAATAAGTCAAGAGCATAAAGAGAAACAACAGATAGAGTGAATGGAATCACATCTTTAAAGACTTGTGAGATATTTGGTGGAACTTCGTCAGGCATACGAATAGTGACGTTGTTCTTAACACAAACCTTATAGATTGCTACGGTAACAAAGGCAGCAAGGAAAGCTGAAAGCAAACCTTTTGTCCCCAAGAATCCAGTAGCAAGACCATTTTCGATAGGATCAGCTGCCAACATCAACAAACCAACAATTGCTGCCAACAATGTTGACATATAGTTGATTTGATTGGTTTTCTCCATGCTACGGTTTACTGAGTCAGTCAATGACTTGGCTGTTGTACCAGCTACCAAGAGAGCTAAAATACCCATTGAATAGCTGTAAGGTTTCATCAGAAAGGCTACAACTTCATCAGACCATTTAAAGCCCCATGAGTTTGGTACAAAGGCAATCAAGATAAAAATACTTGAGAAGAGAATAACAGGCATACCTGCAATGAAACCATCACGAATAGCGCGAAGATAGATATTACGAGATAGTTTCTCAAAGAAAGGCTTTCCTTTCTCGATAAATGCAATTAGTTTGTTCATTATTTAACTCCTCTCTTGTAGAGTTCGATTAAATGGTGCATCAAATCTTTTAACAAGATAGTTGTCATCAAGTGGTCTTGGCCATGCATCATGGTTACACTATAAGCTAAGTCCTCACCTGAAGCTTCCTTAGTCAATAGACTTGTTTGCGCGTGGTGAGCCTCTGCAATACAGCTACTAGCTTCCTCAACTAAGATATCCGCTTTAGCAAAATCACCAGCTTCAGCAGCCTTTAAAGCTTCCAATAGTTTTGAACGAGCATCGCCAGCATAGGCTACGATTTCAAAACCTAACAATGTTACTTCTTCTCTATTCATGATAGAATTCTCCTTATATAATTTTAAATAAATTTTTATGACAATAAACGTTGGATATGTAGAACTAGATAAACTCGTTCACTTTTATACAAATCAAGACCCGTATGTTGCGTAATCACATCATAGATCTTGGAACCAATCTCGAAGGCTTTTGGATAGGATTGCTTGATATGGTCTTCCATATCAAGAAGTGATTGGTTATCATCTCTAGATCTGTCTAAATAATCCAAGAAATAATTCAGATGAATCATAAAGCGATCATAGAAATGGGTATTCTCTTTGGTTCGTTGAATTGCATAGTCCTTTAAAACTTCTTCAACATTCCTGAGAATTTCTTTCCTCTTATCAATCGACTTAACTACTTCTACTTCATTCTCGCCTTCGGCATTGATGAAATGATAAGCAATTCGAATAATTTCGTCTTCAGGAAAATGATCTGCTAGTTTTTGACGATAAATTCCAAATGCTTCATTTGCGATTTGAAAAGCGACAGGATACTTAGCGGAAATATCTGGCAGATTACTATCCTTGTACCTTCCTTGTGCTAGAGCTTGGTAAGAACAGTAAATATGATCTGTCAAGGTTACATAGAGATACTCTTGAATCGGATAGTGATATTTCTTGGAAAGCTTATCAATGATTTCATAGGTCACTGTGATAAAATCAAGCGGAACATCTTTGAGGAGAGCCATAAAGTTTTCTCTGGACTCTTCGGTCTTCATCCGAAAGATTTTCTCAACCTGATTTTCAGCAATCAAATCCCCTTTCTTCTTTCCAAATGTAATCCCCTTACCAATCACAATCACTTCTTCTCCTTTATCATTTCTGACAAGCGAGACATTGTGATTCATTGGATTTAGAATTCGATACATGTCAACCTCCTTTTATATATTAAAGGTATATGAGTATAAAAAATGACCACAAATGAACTAGAAAATTAGCTGATTTCTAATTCACCTGTGATCATGCCTAATATTACTTAGTAACACTCACCTTGTATTAACTTGTGATTTAAGTATATCACAAGCAAGTTATTTTGTAAACCTTTACATACAACTTTTTTTGAAAATTTTTAGATTCATGTTCCTAACCTCGAAGGACTTTCTTACACGCGTTCTTTCCATGAAGTCGCTGTTGTTTGAAGAACTTTGTTGAGTTCGTCAATGTTTTCAAAACCAGTTGTGCGAAGCCATTCGCGAGCTGCTGCTTCACCATCTTTGATGTAAGCTTCAACTGATCCAGCCCATGTTGCACGGCCACAAAGAACTCCGTTGAAGTTTGCACCTGATTCATGAGCAAATACAAGAGTATCTTGGAAGAGTTTAGCTGATACACCAGCACTCAAGTAGATGTATGGCAAGTTAGTTGCTTCATCTTGTGCTTTGAAGAAGGCTGCTGCTTCTTCACGTGTGTAAACTACTTCACCTTCAGCGAAGCCTTCAACATATTTAATGTTAACAGGAACTTCTACTTTCAAGACATCAATGTTAAAGCGTGGGTCTGAGAAGACTTTCATAGCACCAATAACTTTGTGTGGTTTTACTTTAGCGTATTCTACAGAACCTGCATCAGCAATTTTTTCATCGTAAGCAAGAATTTCAAGGAAGAATGGGATATCTTCAGCCACACATTCAGAACCGATACGTTCGATGTAAGCTTGTTTTTCTTGGTTAAGTTCGTCTGAGCTATCTACATCATAATAAAGCAAGAATTTAACTGCATCTGCACCTTCTTCTTTAATACGTTTTGCAGACCAAACATCCAAGCAGTCTGGTAAGCGTTTTGTGCTTGTTGTGTCATAACCTGTTTTTTCATAAGCAAGGAGAAGACCAGCTTTTTCATCAAGAGCTTTAGTTGCTGGAAGTCCATACTCAGGGTCAAGAAGCATTGATGAAGCGTATTTAGTCAATTCATCTGCTACCAAGACTTTCAGTTCTTCCATTTGAGCCACTGTTGGTTCTTCTGTTTGGTGTTGAGCCATGAGGCGTTTCAAAGCACCACGTTGGTCAAATGCAAGAGCTGAGATGATACCATTTTCATCAGAAAGTTTTTCTAAGCGTGCACGTTTTTGTTCTGTTAAAGCCATTTTATACCTCTTTTACTATTAATTGATCATATAGAGCTTGATAGTTGGCCATGTTGACATGACCAGTCATTTTTTCTTGAGCATTGAGCATACCAAGGACATTTGCCTTGATGAGTAATTCTGCATCCGATTCTTTGTGAAGAAGTCCTGAAGAAATTCCTGCTACAGTAGAATCTCCAGAGCCAACAGGATTTACTACCTGAATTCTAGGAATATCTACCTTGTAGAAAGTGTCACCATGTTTGGCAAAAGCACCGTTGGCACCGAGTGAAACCATAATCCATTCAATACCTGCAAACAAAGGTTCTTGAAGGACTTCTTTTAATTCATCCAAATCCTCAGAAACTTCTCTTCCTAGAAGCTGGGACAATTCCTCATTATTTGGTTTGATGACTGTTGGTTTATGTGGTGATTCAAGAACCGCCTGAAGTGCTGCACCAGAGCAGTCCAAAACAACAGGCTTGCCAGCTTGATTAGCAAGTTCTACCAAGCTCGCATAGTAATCAACTGGAAGGCCAGCCGGCAGACTACCTGAGATGGCTACTACTTTAACTGACTCTAAGAGTTTTTTGAAATGTTCCAAAAAGTCTTGACCTTCCTGTTCCAATACTTCAGGACCTTTTTCAAGAACTTCTGTTTGATTGTCACCGTGGAGAATAGCAATACAATTCCGAGTTTCTCCCTGAATTGAGAAGAAATCTTTCTTTACTTGATCATCGATATGTTCAACCAAAAACTCACCAAGTTTGCCACCCACTAAACCAGTAGCAAGAACAGAATCCCCAAATTCTGAAAGTACTCGGGTAACATTGAGTCCCTTACCACCAGCCGTTTTGGTTACATCAACCACACGATTGACAGTATCAATCTTTAACTCATCCAAGGGATAGGAAATATCAATGGATGGGTTCATTGTGACTGTTAAAATCATAGGTCACCCCTTAGTCGTGGTATTCTCCGCGATCCCATTTTTCAAGGAATTCAGTGAAGAAGTTTGCGTCTGTTTGTCGATCATTGTGACTTTCAACGTGTTCAATTTTCGCAATCAATTTTTTGTTTTCTTCAGATGGTTTATATTCAGCATGGATGAAAGCTTCGATGATATCACACATGAGCAATTCACCAGTAATTTTACCACCAAAACCGATAACGTTGGCATTCAATTGTTCTTTGGCATAAAGAGCTGTAGTCATATCACGAACCAAGGCAGAACGTACACCAGGAACTTTATTTACAGCATTGTTGATACCTACACCAGTACCACAGATACATACCCCAAGATCAGCTTGACCACTAGTTACAGCTTCCCCTACTTTTTTACCAAAGATTGGGTAGTGAGTACGTGTATGGTCATATGTACCAAAGTCAATGACTTCATATCCTTTTGATTTCAAAAATTCTGAAACCGCCATTTTTTCATCTGTTACGATGTGGTCACATCCAATTGCAATTCTCATTAGTTATTCCCTCCGATTAATTATATAAATCTAATATCATTTATCCCTACTCAAGAAAAATCAAGATTAGCTTAGGAAGCGAGCTGCAAGCATAACTGAAGTTAGCTAAAGTGAGCTGACAACAGATTATCTTGATTTTTGAAGAGTATTAGCACATTTTATTCAACATATCGACCCTAATTTGGTGACGTCCACCATCGTATTTACCGTTAACAAATCCTTTAGCGATGTTTTTAGCCAATTCATCACCAACAAGTTGTGCACCCATAGTGATCATACGTGAGTTGTTGTGACCACGAGTCATATAAGCTGAACGTTCGTCAGATACTTCTGCAGCAACCATTCCTTTGATTTTTGTTGCGACCATAAATGGACCAGCTCCATAAGCATCAATCACGATACCAAGGTTTTGTTCTTCTTTGTTTACTTCTGCAGCAACAGCGAGAGTCACATCAACAAAGTCTTGACCTTCAGCTGTAACATCCACAACGTGGAAATTTTCTTTTTCTAAGAAGTCTTTCACAACTTCTTTCAATCTCAAACCTGCAGCATCTGCACCGATAACAATAGACATATTGTATACTCCTTTTTATTTTTTCTATGCTGGATTCCAGCAGTGTATTGGCTGTCTTTAAAAAACAGTCAATTAGTCCTCACAAACATAATATACTACTATTGTTTGAAAAAGTCAACAGTTTATGTTTGTTTTTGTTATTTATTTTTTACTTTTTTATAAAACTTCTATCTCAAAACCTAATTCTTCAACCTGATTGGCTTCTAAGAGACGAACATTCTTCTTATCTTCTAAATGATCTCCTTCTTCAAGGGATGTTGACAAGCCAGACCATGGTTCAAAGGCAATGAAAGGTCCTTTATTCAAAGTTGACCAGATAATGAAGTTTGGAAACTCTGCAAAGTACACTTTCAATCCCTTATCATGTTTCCGAGAACGAAGGGCAATTGTCCTAGATTGTAATTCATCTAAGGTAACTGCATCTGTGCTAAACAAATCATAGCTGAGGTCTACTTCTTTTTGATATTCTAGCCATGGACTTCTATCTTGGAAATCCAACATACCTGTTTCTGGGAAAGGACGTGGAACAGAGCAAGTCTCTGCTTTCTCAAACTCTAAATAGTAATCTTCATAGACTTCATCATCCAGTAAGGGACAATTAAAGCCTGGATGTCCACCAATAAAGTAAGGCAGGACCTTGCTAGTTTCTTTATTGAAAATCTTGTATTGAGTCCGTATTGTCTTGCCAGTAAGGATATAAGTGATTTCTAGGCGGAAATGATAAGGGTAGTTCTGATAGCTATTCTCATCGTCTTCAATTGCAAAAGTTACACTATTGTCTGTCTGTTCAACTAATTCAAATTCTTTCTTTCGAACCAAACCATGACGAGGAATCTTTCCTTTGCTTTCTTGCCCGTTCTCATCTATATAAAGTGCTGTATCCTCTCTCAATGAACCACAAATGGGAAAGAGAACAGGAGCTTGTCCACTCCAATAAGTAGCATCCCCTTGCCACAAATACTCAAGTCCCTCGGCATCTTTTATAGAAGAAAGAGCCCCACCAAAACTGTTAAATTCAACTCTTAATTGTTCTGATTTTAATTCAATTATCATTATTTTCTCCGATTTCTTAATAGTTTATAAAAAACTAGGCTGTCACTCCTAATGGTATGACAACCTAGTTTCAACAATTTACACTCTGCGAAAATCCAATTCAAACTTCGTCAGCGTTGCCTTGCCGTAGATATGGTCACTGACTTCGTCAGTCTTATCTACAACCTCAAAACTGTGTTTTGAGCAACCTGCGGCTAGCTTCCTAGTTTGCTCTTTGATTTTCATTGAGCTTACATTTTATAGGAGCGCATTATTTTGCTTTTGCTGCGTACTCTTCGTTACGTTTAATCATTTGTTTTCTGTACCAAGCAAAGATACCGATATAGAATACAAGAAAGACTACAGCACCAAGGATTGCTTTGATATCACCAGTTGTAGTGTTACCAATTGTCCAACCAAGAAGTTTTTCGATTGGTCCTTCAAGAGTAGAGTGAGTAATCAATTGAGTTTCACTCACACCTGCTGGGAAGGCACCTACACCTTTAGCAAGTTCTGTTGCAAATGGTGCGATAAGTGTACCTGAAAGAAGGAAGAGTGGCAACAAGAGTGTTCCAAAGATGATCATACGGAGCAATTTACCACGAGTTACAACCAAGAGAGCTGGAGTAACACCCATAGCGATGATACCTGCAAGTGGCAAGATACCATTTCCGACTTTTGAAAGAAGCACAGCTTCAATCAACATGATTGGTGCAAGTACGTTAGCACAAGCCCAGATTTCAGCACGACCAGCGATGAAAGGCCAGTCAAGACCGATGTTAAATTTACGTCCTTGAAGACGTTTAGTAGCAACGTTTGTAATACCTTGTGATAGTGGTTCTACGGCTGCGATGAACCATGAACCGATAAGTGAGAAGAGTTCCAAAGATACACCGGCAGTCAAACCAAGAGACAACCATCCTCTGATAACAAGACGCCATTTATCTGCATCTTCAACTCCTGCAATTGGATGTGGAGTTCCCATAATACCGATAACAATACCAAGAATGAAACCGATAAAGAATTTAGATCCCCAGAAACCGATTTTCTTATTCAATTTTGCAGCATCAAAGTCATATTTATCAAGACCTGGGAAGAATTTTTCAAAAATCTTATCCAAAACCATGATAACTGGGTTCATCATGTAGTTCATGTGAGTTGATGTCATTGGTGATGAACTTGGTGCGTTAAGAAGGTCATCAAATGTAGGTTTCATCAAGTCAGAGTTGATAATTTTCAACACACCAACAAGTACGATAGCTGCTGTAGCAATAAAGAGTGAAACCCCTTGGCTCACACCGTTGTTATCTGCATACCATTTAATCAAGAGACCTGTGATAGACAAGTGCCAGATATCAAAGATATCAACGTCAAGTGTATCTGTTTTCTTCATAGCTAGCATCACTATGTTGACAATCAACATGATGAGCAAGAAGTATAGTGTCCAAGCAGAACCCCAAGTGATTGTAGCAAGTGGTGCCCAACCAACGTCAGTGATACTCAATTGGATACCAGTGTTTTCAACGAATTTTGCAAGTGATGCTGAGAAAGCAGTGTTCAGCATACCGATGATAGCACCGATACCTGTAAGAGCGATGGCAAGTTTGATACCACCTTCAAGCGCTTTGGAGAATTTCACTCCAAAAAGTAAAGCCAATACTGTCAAAATGATCAACATGATGACAGGTCCACCCATATCTAAGATGGGATTGAAAACCTTTCCGATTAGGTCAAAGATTGCATCCATAACAGTTCCTCCCTTTTTTATGTTATATGAATGTTAACAAATTAAAATTAGCTTAAGCCGTGCTCTTTGATAGCTGCTTCAATATTGTCAAATACTGGAGCACTCATTGCTGGGATACGGAATAAGATTGGTCCAGCTTCGATAACTGGGATACCTGGGTCAAAACCAAGATCTGTCGCAGCAATTGGTGTAAAGATGTCATAACCTTTGATAAGGTCTTCGTTAACGTCCTTAACCATAACTGCATCACAGTGCACATCGTAACCACGGTTTGAAAGTTCTTCTTCAAGAGCACTTTTAATTTGGTGGCTTGAGTTAACACCTGCACCGCAGGCAGCAAGAATTTTAATCATATGGATCTCCTCCGATTTAATATTTTTAATAGACAAGATTAAGCGATTGCTTCAGCGATATAAGCATAGAGGGCTTCTGGTTCAGAAATTTTTGATAGGTCTTCAAGATGACCATTTCCTGTGAAGAAGTCCATCAACTGAGCAAGAATGTTGGTTTGACTTGAACTCGAGTTATTGATGATAAAGAAGAGTAAGGATACTTCTACTTCCTTATCCGGCGCAATCATATTGTGGAAGGTCACCGGTTTCTCTAATCGAACGACCACAACTTTTTCAGCCAGATTATGAACAATATCTGTGTGAGGAATAGCCACATTCGGCAAATCCTTACCCAAAAATTCCATATCTAAGCCAGTTGGAAATGACTTTTCACGCGTGATCAAGGCTTCACGATAGGTCGGAGTTACGATTTCTCGTTCTTCCAATAAAGTTGCAACCTGATCAAAGAGATGTTCTTGATTATCCGCTTCTAAGCAAAACACAAGGTTTTTGTCAAAGAAATGATCTAATCCCATAAGGTTTTCCCTTCTTTCCATTAACTTTATGCCATAAGTATAACACTATATGAAATCGTTGTCAATAGTTTTCTGTTGATTTTTGTCTCTTTTTTTATATTTTTGTTGTGTTTATAGTTTGTTATATAAAAATAAACACACAAACAAATACTCCAAGCATTTTTCTGTTCTAATACTCAATGAAAATCAAAGAGCAAACTAGGAAGCTAGCCGCAGGTTGCTCAAAACACAGTTTTGAGGTTGTAGATAAGACTGACGAAGTCAGCTCAAAACATGGTTTTAAGGTTGTAGATGAAACTGACGAAGTCAGTGATCATATCTACGGTAAGGTGACGCTGACGTGATTTGAAGAGATTTTCGAAGAGTATAAAAACTAAAAAAGCAGACCATCTAAGCCTGCTTTACTATTGATTCTTATATAAATTTCCTGTGAACAAGGAAAGGCAATTATGATAACTATTCTTCATCCATGCTCAAGACGCTGAGGAAGGCTTCTTGTGGGACTTCAACTGATCCGATAGCTTTCATACGCTTCTTACCAGCTTTTTGTTTTTCAAGGAGTTTACGCTTACGAGAAACGTCACCACCATAACATTTAGCAAGTACGTTCTTACGAAGGGCCTTAATATCAGTACGAGCGACAATTTTGTGTCCAATTGCTGCTTGAATTGGCACCTCAAATTGTTGACGAGGAATGATTTTCTTGAGCTTATCAACGATGAGTTTCCCACGTTCGTAGGCAAAGTCCTTGTGAACGATGAAGCTGAGGGCATCCACCTTGTCTCCATTGAGAAGGATATCCATTTTCACCAGCTTAGACGGACGATACTCTGACAATTCGTAGTCAAAGCTTGCATAACCACGCGTCGAAGACTTGAGTTTATCAAAGAAGTCAAAGACGATTTCAGCCAGTGGAATTTGATAGATAACATTGACACGGTTATCATCGATATAATCCATAGTCACAAAGTCCCCACGCTTGCGCTGAGCTAGCTCCATTACTGCTCCTACGAACTCCTGTGGTACCATGATTTGCGCCTTAACATATGGCTCCTCAATGGTCGCAATCTTAGTTGGATCTGGGAATTCAGACGGGTTGGACACATCCATAGACTCACCGTCAGTCAAATTAACCTTATAGATAACAGACGGAGCTGTCATGATGAGATCGATATTGAACTCACGTTCCAAACGTTCTTGGATAACATCCATATGGAGAAGTCCAAGGAAACCACAACGGAAACCAAATCCAAGTGCCTGAGATGTTTCTGGTTCAAACTGAAGACTAGCGTCATTCAGTTGCAATTTTTCAAGCGCTTCACGTAGGTCATTGTACTTGTTTGATTCGATTGGGTAGAGACCCGCAAAGACCATCGGATTCATCTGTTTGTAACCATGTAATGGCTCTGCCGCAGGATTGGTTGCCAAGGTAACGGTATCACCCACACGGGTATCCTGAACTGTCTTAATAGAAGCCGCAATATAACCAACGTCACCAGTCGCAAGGAAATCACGACCAACTGCTTTAGGAGTGAAAATTCCAACCTCAGTCACATCAAAGGTCTTGCCATTGCTCATGAGCTGAATCTTATCGCCAGGTTTGACCACTCCATCCATGACACGAACTTGGAGAATAACTCCACGGTAGGCATCGTAAACAGAGTCGAAAATCAAGGCCTTAAGTGGTGCCGTCACATCACCCGTTGGCGCTGGCACTTTTTCTACGATTTGCTCAAGAATTTCTTCGATACCGATACCAGCCTTGGCAGATGCTAAGACTGCTTCACTGGCATCCAAACCAATCACATCTTCAATCTCTGTACGCACGCGCTCTGGATCTGCAGCAGGCAGGTCAATTTTGTTAATGACTGGCATGATTTCCAAATCATTGTCCAAGGCCAGATAAACGTTGGCAAGGGTTTGAGCCTCAATCCCTTGAGCGGCATCGACCACCAAAATAGCCCCCTCACAGGCAGCTAGCGAACGCGAAACTTCATAGGTAAAGTCTACGTGTCCCGGCGTGTCAATCAAGTGGAAAATATAAGTTTCCCCATCTTTTGCAGTATAATTCAGCTCGATGGCATTTAACTTAATGGTAATCCCACGTTCCCGCTCTAAATCCATGCTATCCAAAAGCTGGGCCTGCATTTCACGACTTGAAACCGTCTCTGTTTTTTCCAAAATGCGGTCTGCTAGAGTTGATTTCCCGTGGTCAATATGGGCGATAATAGAGAAGTTACGAATCCTCTCCTGTCGTTTTTTCAATTCTTCTAAGTTCATGATTCTCTTCCTTTCAGGGTATCTATTTATTATAAATTGTTTTTGACATTTTGACAAGACCATACCCTGCTAGGAGTACTAATCTTCAGCGACAAAGCCGTCATTTTCGATAAAGTGATGTTCTGTCATTCCTTGGTCTGTAAAGACAATCCCGTGAATGACACCACCATAAACAGCTCCTCCGTCCATCCCAATCTTACCATCTTCTGTAGTCCAAAGCTCAGCTGTACCTCGGTCTTGCTTTAACAAACCATAAACCGGTGTATGACCAAAGACAATAGTTTTCCCAGTATGATTTTCTGCTTCGTGGAATGGTTTTCTAAGCCAAACCTTTTTATAATCTGTGGTTTCATGCCAGTCATCCAAGGTTAAATCAATACCTGCGTGAACGAAGATATACTTGTCTGTCTCCACCACAAAAGGCATTTGACGAATAAATTCGACCAAATCTGCTGCTTCGGTAGCAACACGCTTGGCATCCTCAACTCCATCAACTGGTGCATCCAAAGGACGACCTAGGATAGAGTTAATGGTTGTATCTCCACCATTACGACGATAGTGATCATAGCTTTCTTCTGGGTTATCAAGCCAAGTCAAAAACATATACTCGTGATTTCCTGACAAACAGATCGCCCCTTGATTGTCCACCAAGTCCTTAACCATCTCTAGAACACGGCGACTATCTTCACCACGGTCAATCAAGTCCCCTAGAAAGAGCAACTGGGTCTGACCATCCCATGTTTTGAGAAGGTCTTCCAGCATCCCAGCTTTTCCGTGAACATCTCCAATTACATAATAGTCTGTCATCTTATTTCTCCCTGTTTCTCAACAATTCTCTGGCTTGCGTCAGGGCAGCTTCTGTCACATCATCACCTGCCAACATCTTGGCAACTTCCTCCACTCGCTCTTCAACCGTCAAGAGACGAACAGTTGAAACGGTTGAATGCTCATTGCTAATCTTCTCAATAAAGAATTGATAATCCGCAATCGCAATCACTTGTGGCAAGTGGGAGATAGCTAGAACCTGACCATGTTGGCCAATCTTATGAATCTTTTGTGCAATAGCTTGGGCTACACGGCCTGAAACTCCCGTATCCACCTCATCAAAGACAATGCTGGTCTTGCCTTCTTTACGTGAAAAGGCAGACTTAATGGCTAGCATGAGACGGGATAATTCCCCACCAGACGCAACCTTGACCAAGGGTTTAAAGTCTTCGCCAGGGTTAGTTGAAATGTAAAACTCAACCGTTTCATTGCCCTCACGACTGAATTTGCCCTTGCTAAAACGAACCTGAAACTGGGCTTTCTCCATATAAAGATCTTGCAGTTCTTGTTTAATCTCAGCTTCAAGCTGCTGAGCCAAATCATGACGAGCAGATGCAAGCTGACCTGCCAAATCGACAAGATTAACTTCCAATTTCTTGAGCTCTGCTTCCATGTCTTCAGAAGAAAGGTTATTGCCTGTCAAGAGATTGTATTCTTCCGAAATCTTGGCAAAATAAAGCAAGACATCGTCTACAGTTCCACCGTACTTGCGGGTAATAGTATGAAGGAGGTCCAAGCGATTCTCAACCTGCATGAGACGATTGCCGTCAAAATCAAGGTCCTCAATAATAGCTTCCAAACGTTTGCTAATGTCTTCTAAGACATAGTAGGTCTCAGACAGAGAGCTTGAAATTTCACGGTATTCAGGATCGTACTCTTCGACACTTTCCATGTCATTCATGGCTGAACGAACATTGGCAAGACTTGAAAAGTCTTCATTGTCCAACATACTGTAGGCATTGGTCAGCGTATCCGCGATATTTTTATGATTGAGAAGTTTATCACGCTCTTGATTGAGAGCCAGGTCTTCTCCAGCCTGCAAGTTTGCTGCTTCAATCTCTGCCATTTGAAATTCCAACATTTCAATACGTGCCTTGTGTTCCTGTTGGTTTTTTTTGACTTCCAGAACCTGCTTACGCATTTTCCGATAAGCATCAAAACTCGTCTGATAGGTTTCTTTCAAGCCCCAAAAAGCTACGTCGCCAAATTCATCCAACATCTGGATGTGCAGTTGAGGACGCATTAACTCCTCTTGGTCATGCTGACCATGTATATCCACAAGATGTTGCCCAATAGCACGCAAAACAGACAAATTAACCATCTGGCCATTAACACGACTAATACTACGACCATTTTGCAAGATTTCTCGACGGATGATAATTTCATCACCCATTTCCAAACCTTGCCCATCAAAAATTTCCTGTAAAAGGCGACTATTCTCAACTGAGAAAAGCCCCTCTATCTCTGCCTTTGGCGCACCATGACGAATAACATCTGTCGTCGCACGAGCTCCCAACATCATATTCATGGCATCAATGATAATCGACTTCCCTGCACCCGTTTCACCAGTCAAGACAGTCATCCCCTTTTCAAAATTAAGGGAAATGGCCTCAATAATGGCAAAGTTTTTTATCGAAATTTCAAGTAACATATAGACCTACCAATTTTTTACTTGTTCAAAGATTTCCTCAGCTAGACTTTCACTTCTGGCAATGACTAAAATCGAGCTATCATCAGCCAAACAGCTGAAAATCTTGTCCGCAAAAGTCTCGGTTAACTGGGCTTTTACAAAAGCCGTATTTCCTGGGATCACTTGGAGATTGATCATCTTGTCCATCAATTCAGCTGACTCAATATTGTCTTCAGCCAGTTGCAAACTTTTCACGATTGATTTTGGTAATTCGTAGACATAGGTGTTGTCTCTCAAAGGAATTTTGACAATACCTAGTTCTTTGATATCTCGGGATACCGTTGCCTGAGTGGCAGTGATGCCTGCCTCTTTCAAATGTTCTACAATTTCTTCTTGCGTACCGATTTGATAATCTGTCACAAATCGTCTAATTTTTTCAAGTCTCTCTTTTTTATTCATTTTTAAATTGACTATGCGCCCTCTCTACTACTTCTTCAATCTCAGCAAGAACCTGATTACTTGCTGACTCTTCTTTTTTCAAATATGCTAAAAACTCAATATTTCCATGTCCACCTTGGATGGGAGAAAAGTCCAAGCCAAGAACTGAAAAACCTTCCTCTACTGCCATAGCTGTGACAGATTGAAGGACATTCTGATGAACTTTAGCATCACGAATGATTCCATTTTTCCCAATCTGCTCACGTCCTGCCTCAAACTGAGGCTTAACCAGAGCCACGACCTGACCTTGTTCAGCCAAGACACGATGCAAGGCCGGCAAAATCAGACTGAGGGAAATAAAACTTACATCAATACTGGCAAAGCTCGGTTCCTTTTCGAAATCAGTCTTTTCAGCATAGCGGAAATTGAACTGTTCCATACTGACAACTCGTGGGTCTTGGCGTAATTTCCAAGCCAACTGATTGGTACCAACATCGACTGCAAAGACCAACTCGGCACCATTTTGCAACATGACATCGGTAAAGCCTCCAGTAGAAGCACCTATATCAATTGTTGTAGCTCCTTCTACTGACAAATCAAAGACCTGCAAGGCCTTCTCCAGTTTCAAGCCACCACGACTAACATATTTGAGTTTCTCCCCCTTGAGTTTTAACTCGGTGTCATCTGGAATTTTCTCTCCTGGCTTGTCAAACCGTTCTCCGTTAAGAACTGCTACGACTAGACCAGCCATGACACCGCGCTTGGCCTGCTCTCGCGTTTCAAACAAGCCCTGTTTATAAGCTAGTACATCCACTCTTTCCTTAGCCATTGATTCTCAAACTTTCTACTACTTTTACAATCGATTCTGTTTCAAAAGGAACCTGCTGGGCAATTTCTTCTAATTTGGCATTAGCTTGATCCAATGTTTGGTTACAAAAGGCAATAGCCTCTTCCAAGCCCAACAAGGCTGGATAGGTTGACTTTTCTGCCTGTAGATCCTTTTGTGGTGTCTTACCAATTTCTTCAAAACTAGCTGTCACATCCAGCACATCGTCTCTGACCTGAAAAGCCAGTCCAATCAATTCACCAACAATTTTCAGCTTCACCTGCATTTCAGGTTCCAATTCGGCTATAATAGCAGCCGCTTGGAAGGGATAAGCTAGTAGTTTTCCAGTCTTATTAGCATGAATGGTCTGAAGTTCTTCCAAGGACAAGTGCTGGTGTTCGCCTTCCATATCCAAAACTTGCCCTGCCACCATACCCAGACTTCCTGACGCTAGGGATAAGTTAGCAATCAAGTCCACCTTGATCTGACTTGACAAATCTGCCTGCGCTATCAAGGCGTAAGGATCTAGGAATAAGGCATCTCCTGCCAAAATGGCCATAGCTTCACCGAATTTCTTATGATTGGTCAAACGCCCTCGACGGTAATCATCATCATCCATAGCTGGAAGATCATCATGAATCAAGCTCCCTGTATGAATCATTTCCAAGGCCGCAGCCACCTGCGCGTGAGCAGGTTTGATGGCAATATGCAAGGCTTCCAAAACTTCTAACAAGAGAAAAGGTCGAATACGCTTGCCACCAGCATGAATGGAATAGAGAACAGACTCTCGTAAACTAGAGGCAAACTGCTGGTCTCCATAAAAGTCTTCCAAAACCGACTCAACAAGAGCTAATTTTTCTTGCTTCTTCATTCAAAATCACTTTCTGTTCCGTCTTCTTGCATGACTTTAACCAAAGTTTTTTCAGCCTTGTCCAGCGTCGCTTGGAGCTCTTTTGACAAGATCATGCCCTTTTGAAAGGCAGCAATCGCATCTTCCAGAGCAATCTCACCATTTTCCAAACTTTGGACAATGGTCTCCAGTTCTGCTAGATTTTCCTCAAATTTCTTTTGTTTTGACATCTTTAACCTCTAATTCTACTTGACCATCTCGCATCAAAAGCGTCACTTGGTCTTTTTTCTTCAAACTCTCAACCGAATCTACAACGGAATCTTCTTTCTTGACAATAGCATAGCCACGCGCCACGATTCGACTGGTATCCAACATGAGCAAGGCTTCTGAAAGTCGCTTGACTTCAGCAACCTTGGCATCATAAACTAAAGCCATTTGGCTGCGGAGAAGCTTATCCAGCTGACCAAGACGATCTTGATAGCGTTGGATTTTGGTAACAGGTGATAACTGAACCAGTCGATGCGTCCTTGCTTGTACTAATTGGTTGCTATCAGAAATCCTTGTTCGTAAACTTTGTTTCAAGCGCAGTTGCAGTTGATCCAAGCGTTGCATATAGCCATCATACAAACGCTCTGGCTGTCTAAAGATGACTGACTGACTACATTTTTTCAAAGATTCTTGTTTCTTAGATAGGACATTTCGGACTGCTGTTGCCATCCGTTTTTCCTGATTTTGCAAATGAGCTAATAGATCCAACTTGGTCACAGGTGTTGCTAGTTCAGCAGCAGCCGTTGGTGTCGCAGCTCGGCGATCTGCCACAAAATCTGCCAAGGTCACATCCGTCTCATGCCCCACACTAGAGATAACTGGTAAACGAGATTCAAAGATAGCTCGTACCACAATTTCTTCGTTAAAGGCCCAGAGATCCTCGATGGAACCACCACCACGACCAATAATGAGCAAATCCAAATCGTCCCGTTGATTAGCACGCGCAATATTCCGTGCTATTTCCTCTGCTGCTCCATCTCCTTGCACCTTGGTCGGATAGAGAAGAATGTCGACACCTGGAAAGCGCCTGCTGACTGTCGTGATAATATCTCGAATAACGGCTCCACTGCGACTGGTTACTACACCGATTCGCTTAGCAAATTGGGGCAGAGGTTGCTTGAAGCGTTCTTGAAACAGGCCTTCTTCTGTCAATTTTTTCTTGAGTTGTTCAAACTGAATCGCAAGCGCACCAACTCCATCAGGCTCTGCCTTTTCAATGATGATGGAGTAGCTACCACTTGGTTCATAGACCTGCACACGCCCAATTACATTGATTTTCATCCCTTCTTCCAAATCGAAGCCTAATTTCTGATAAATCCCAGACCAGATGGTCGCTTGAATAACTGCATGGTCATCTTTTAGGGAGAAATATTGGTGAGTAGGTCGTTTACGAAAGTTGGAAACTTGACCAGTTAAATAGACCCGTTCCAAGTAAGGGTCTTTATCGAATTTCATTTTCAGATACTTGGTCAAAGTTGTTACCGATAAATACTTTTCCATCTCCACCTACTATTCATTTTCTTGCTCTTTCATAGGTATTATTATACCAAAAATATGCCTAAAAATCTTCATTTATGTACCATTATGAGGGAAAAATAGAAAAAGGAGGCAAGGCCTCCACATCTGATTATTTGCTGTTTCGAGCTTCTTCCAAAATCTTAGCAATCTTGGTTGTCAACAGATCGATAGCCACTGTATTGCTGACCCCTTCAGGAATGACGATATCAGCATAACGTTTGGTTGGCTCGATAAACTGGTGGTACATTGGTTTAACCACACCTAGATACTGGTCAATAACGCTATCAAGACTACGGCCACGTTCTTCCATATCGCGCTTGATACGACGAATAATGCGCACATCATCATCCGTATCCACAAAAATTTTGATATCCATCAAATCGCGTAGGCGCTTGTCTTCCAAGACCAAAATCCCCTCAACGATAAAGACATCTTGAGGCTCCTGACGATAGGTCTTGCTGCTTCGTGTATGCTCTGTATAGTCATAAGTCGGAATGTCCACCGGACGCCCTGCCAACAATTCCTTAATTTGCTCGATCATCAAGTCTGTATCAAAGGCAAAAGGATGGTCATAGTTGGTTTTGACACGCTCTTCAAAGGTCAAATGAGACTGATCCTTATAATATGAATCATGCTCAATCATGGAAATCTTTTCATCAGGAAAATGCGATAAAATGGCTCTTGAAACACTGGTCTTACCACCACCAGAACCACCTGTCACTCCTATAATGATTGGTCTATTTTGCATGCTATCCTCCGTTTTTTTATCCGTCGTCTATTCTATCACATTTTTTACAAAATTTATAGTCTGATTTTGGATAGTCTAAGGGAAACATTTCCAATCCCTACACCCAGTTAGACTAGCTAAAAACCTTCCTTGGTTTGTAGAGATTGCCTCGTTTTTCTAGAATGGCTAACAATTTATCATCTTCAAAGGCAGCCAGTTCTTTGTCCGTTTGGTCTAGCTCAATAAAACGACCAAAGCGAACTTCCGTAGCCTCTTCTGGACTTAGGAAAACTTTGACAAGGTCACCTGTCCCAATCTCTAAAGGATGGAGAAAATCCAGCTGACCAGCCTCCACTTTTGCAGCAATTTCTTCCAAGCTAAGAGCATCTTCTAGCTGCAAACCGGCTGCACTAGTCCGTGTCAGATGTGACATATGAGCCGCATAACCAAGCTTCTCTCCCAAGTCAACCGATAAGGTACGAATATAGGTTCCCTTGCTACATTTTACACGAAAAGTGAATCGTGCGAGGTGATCCTCATAAGAAATCGGACTTGTTCGTTCAAAGTGATAAATGGTCACCTGACGTTCTGGACGCTCCACTTCCTGACCAGCACGCGCATACTCATAGAGCTTGCGACCATTGACCTTGACTGCCGAATACATAGGTGGAATCTGAGTAATAGGCCCAATCAGATTGGCTATCGCTTCATCGACAAGCTTTTCATCCAAGGGCGACAAAACAGGTGTCTCTGCGACCACTTCCCCACTGGCATCCTCAGTCGTCGTGGAATAGCCCAGAGTGATTTCCCCCTCATAGACCTTGCCCTCGTCCTGCATAAACTCGACCATGCGTGTCGCCTTGCCAACCGCAATCGGCAAAACACCCACCACATCTGGATCCAAGGTTCCACCATGACCAATTTTCTTGGTTCCCAAAATCTTACGCAGTTTAAAAACCGCATCATGCGAGGTCATCCCCGCTTCTTTTTTTAAGTTGATAATACCGTTCATTTTTGCTTTCTCACTCCCCCTTCAATGCTTCAAACTTCGCTTTCATGGTTGGATTTTTACGGGTCAATTTTTTGACGGAAACATCTTCCAATTTATTGTTTGCGAGTCGAAGTTGGTTTTCAGATGTAGTTAGGAATTTCTTAACCTCTTCCATGCGTTTGATGGCCTTGTCGATTTCATCAATAGCTTTACCAAAATTGGTCGAAGCTGAATTATAGTTCTTGGCAAAAGCTACTTTAAAGGCATCCAAATCTTCCTCAAAATGCGTGATATCGATATTCTGCTCCCGGACAAGTGCCAACTCCTGCTTGTATTTTAAAGAATTAAGAGCCGCATTTCGCAAGAGCCCAATCAACTGGATAAAGAATTGAGGACGGACCACATACATCTTTTCATACTCGTGACTGACATCGACAATCCCTGTGTTAAAGTAATCGTTATCTGCTTCTAACATGGTCACCAAAACAGCATACTCACAGTTCTTCTCCCGACGATCCTTGTCCAATTCCTTATAAAAATCTGCATTCTTGTGCTTTTTCTCTGTTTCGTCAGCTTCATTCTTCATCTCAAACATGATAGAAATGATTTCAACCCCATTTTCATCACATTCACGGAAGATAAAGTCCCCCTTAGATCCACGCGCAGAAACCTTGTTATCCTTCTCAAAGTAAGCATTTGGAAAGGCAAAACTTCGTACCTTGTTAAACTCACTCTCTGCATACTGTTCTAGGCTTTCCCCAATCGCTTTTGTAGATTGTTGAGCCTTAAAATTTTTATAAAACTCGACTTGTTCACTGGCTGCCTTGAGCTGGGCTTCATAGTTTTGCTTAACAGAAGCCAAAGACAACTCATTTTCCTTTTCTTGTAAAAGAAGCTGGTTTTTAACCTGATCACGTTCTTTTTCTAAGTCAGAAAGGGTCTTTTGCAGTTGATTTTCATGCTCTAAACGCAAGGTAGCCAGTTGGTTTTCCAAGGCCTGCACTTCCTTGTCCTTAGCCAAGAGTGCCTGTTGACTTGTCTGTTCAACCTCTTTCTTGACCAACTCTTTTTCTGTATCAAAGTTTTGGATTTGACTCTGTAATTGCGCAATTTCTTGGTCTTTTTGAGCTAGTTTAGACTGTTGTTCATTCATGGCCTTTTGCTCTGCCAAAGCCAGTTCCTGCTTCATTCGATCATGTAGTTCCTTATCAAACTCTGCTGTTCTCACTTGAGACAAAAGTTCAGCATACTGGCTCTCATTTACTGTAAAGACTTCCCCACAGTTGGGACATTTGATTTCGTTCATATCGTTCCTCTTTCTAGACTTCTTTAACCATTATATCATGCCTAAGGGAAAATCAAAAACAGCGAGTCGAAACCCACTGTTTATCTTCTTTTTCTTTAAATTTTTTCCAAGGCCAAGCGCAAGTCTTCAATCAAATCATCTACATTTTCAAGTCCGATAGACAAGCGGATTTGGTTTGGTGTGACACCTGCTGATTCTAGGTCTTTTTCTGACAATTGACCGTGAGTGGTTGTTGCTGGATGGACAACAAGCGATTTAGCATCTGCTACGTTTGCAAGGTCAGAAAAGATTTCCAAATTATCAATTACCTTGCGTGCTTCTGCCTCCCCACCTTTGACATGGAAGGTAAAGATTGAGCCCACACCTTTTGGCAAATATTTCTCAGCCAAGGCATGGTAAGGACTATCAGCAAGTTTTGGATAGTTGACTTTTTCTACCTTAGGATGATTTACAAGAAAATCAACAATTTTCTCTGCATTTTGTACATGACGTTCGACACGAAGTGAAAGGGTTTCAAGTCCTTGGAGTAACAAGAAGGCATTAAATGGTGACAAGGCTGCACCTGTATCACGAAGCAATTGAACACGGACAGCGATAATAAAGGCTGCTGCACCCACATCACGAGTATAGCTCAAATTGTGGTAGCTTGGATCTTCCTCAACAAATTGAGGGAATTTTCCTGAAGCTTCCCAGTCAAAACGACCACTATCGACAATAACGCCACCAATAGTCGTACCATGCCCACCAATAAACTTAGTCGCAGAGTGAATGGCAATATCTACACCATGAGAAAAAACGTTAATCAAGTAAGGTGTGGCAAAGGTATTGTCAGAAACAAGTGGAATCTGGTGTTTATGAGCAATCTCAGCCAATTTTTCCAAGTCAGGAATATTTATCAAGGGATTCCCCAAGGTTTCAATCAGAACAAGCTTGGTATTGTCATTGATAGCTGCTTCCACTTCCTCCAAATGATCCACATCCACAAAGGTTGTTGTGATACCATAACGAGGAAGGGTTTCTTTCAAAAGATTGAAGGTTCCACCGTAAATAGTCGAAGCAGCCACTACATGGTCACCAGCATGGGCAAGAGCCAAAATCGTATAAGTCACTGCGGCCATACCTGATGCTGTTGCAAGAGCTCCAACACCACCTTCAAGAGCAGCGATTCTTTCTTCAAAGGCAGCTGTTGTCGGATTGGTGATACGAGTATAAATGTTCCCTGGTTTTCTCAAGGCAAACAGATCGGCACCTTCCTGCGTGTCATCAAAAACAAAAGATGTTGTTTGATAAATCGGCACTGCACGAGACTTAGTTGCTGGATCAACTACTTGCCCAGCATGCAATTGTAAGGTTTCAAATTTAAAATCACGAGTCATAAGGCGACCTCCATATAGTTTGATTAAGGATATTGTAGCACTATCGACCTATCTTGACTAATAGCTCTTTTCTATATTTTGATATAAGAAGTGGCTATTACTTCTTACGAAACAAAAAAAGCACGACTCAATCGTGCTCATTTTCTTAATCTACATAAGTATCTTCATTTTTATTGAGGAAGGCATATGGAAGACCCATCAAGAGGCCTCCTCCGATAAAGTTTCCGATGAAGGTTACACCCCAGTGGCGAAGCATATTTCCAATACCGAAGTTGGCAATTGAGTCAGCAGCAACACTGAATTTTACAATCGCGAAAGAAGCAAAGTTCGCAGCAATGTGCTCGTTTGTTAAGAATACAAACATGTAAATCGCTGATAAAACGAGCCATAGTTTAGCACCACCATCTTTAACCAAAACAAATGAAAGAATCGCAATATTTACGAAAATATTTGCCAAAATCGCCTCAAGCAAGATTAATTCATTTGAACGGCCTAACTTCATCTCAACAACCCCTGAGATGAAACTATCGTGAGTCAGATTTGCATAGGCTGCCGAATGAGCAAAGCCCCAACCTGCTATTAAGGCTCCGATAAGGTTGAACAAGGTACAGTAAAGTAAAATTTCAGCTGTCTTTCTCCAAGAGATTTTTTTCAAGAAACTACCAGCAGTCAAGAACATCATATTTGATGTTACCAACTCGGCATTCAAGAAAACAATGTAGGCCAAGCCCCAAGCGAAAACAAAGGGGAAGAGGAAACGTCCACTACCTGGTGCAATTTTATTAATCAAGTCAGCCCCAACTGCACCAGCAGCTGTACTGAAGGTTAAAAATGCACCTGCAAACATAGAACGAATCGCATACTTAAATTTGCTTTGGCTATAAAGACTTTCTTTCTTCTTGCAAGCAAATTCAATCTTTGAGATAAATTCTGAAGAAACCATAATAAACTCCTAAATCTTTTTTCTTGATAATTATATCACAAACTTTAGATTTTAGGAAGCGTTTTCTCTATTTCATAAAAGTTTTTTTATGAAAATCTTAAAAAATCAGTGAAATCTTGGATTTCACTGATTTGTACTAATAAAATTGTTTATATGGTTGATTGAAAGCTGTTAGGATTTCATCAGATGTTTGTGAATAATCTTTTGTTTCTTTCAAATCGCCTTTTACAATAATACGTTCTGTAGCGGCAAGGTCTTCACAGGTTACTAATGTGATTTCATTGACCCCATCTCTATCATCAACCTCATCAACACGATCCGGTGTCACACGTTTGACTTCACGTATCTCATAAGTATAAACTTTATTTTTATCGGTTAGATAAATCTTCATACCATTTTTAGCATTATCCAAAGGAGAAAATAACATTTTATTAGCATTATTGACACCAAAAATATGATGACTAGCTAGACTATAATTTCCTTCTCCCATTACTTGCTCGCGTTTCATTGTACCAGCGCCGTAGAAGAGATTAACATTATCAAGTCCTTTAAAAATCGGCAAATTCATTTCCAATTCAGGAATTGCAATTCCCCCAATAACTGGTAATTTTTGAGCATCCCATTGAGAAGCCAGAACAGCTTCCGAAGAGATCGCTTTGACCGAATCAAAATCAAAATTTCCTTCTGTATCCTGATTTTCTTCTATTTTTTCTTTTGATACCTGGCTAACTTGATACTTATTGGTATTCCAGACCATGAACATATCACGAATTTGCGCATTAAAAATCAAAGCCAGTGACAGTACTATCAGAAATCCTGCTAGGATATTTGTCAGCAGATTTTTTCGTTTATTTTTCTTTTTATTATTTTTTTGAGACATTATGCTTCACCTTCTGTTTCATTTTCTGTCCCAACTTCTTCTTTTTCTGCCGCTGCAACCGTTGTGAAGGTCACTATCTGAGCATCTTGATCCAGGCGCATTACTTTAACTCCCATAGTTGCGCGTCCTGTTTGTGAAATATTGGCAAGATTGGTTCGAATCATGACACCTGTATCAGTGATAATCATCAAATCCTCATCCCCTTGAACAGTCATAAGACCGGCCAGCAAGCCATTTTTTTCGGTAATTTTAGCTGTCTGCATTCCCTTACCACCACGACCTTTTGTTGGGTATTCAGTAGCGACTGTACGCTTACCATATCCTTTTTCTGTGATAATAAGAACCTCATCTTGATCAGTAATCAAGCTGGCACCAACAACTGTATCTCCTTCACGAAGGTTAACACCTTTCACACCTGTGGCGATACGACTCATGCCGCGAACGGCTGATTGATTAAAGCGAACTGCATAACCAAACTTGGTACCAATGATAATGTCCATATCTCCTTCCGTCAACAAGACATTGATTAACTCATCTTCATCCTTAAGATTCAGTGCTTTAAGTCCATTTTGACGAATGTTAGCAAATTCCTTAACACTGGTTCTCTTCACAATACCGTGACGGGTTGTAAAGAAGAGATAGGCATCATCACTGCGATCAGACTCAACATTGATAATAGTCTGAATACTTTCGCCTTCGTCCAATTTCAAGAGATTGACTACTGGTAGCCCTTTGGCAGTTCGACCATACTCAGGAATTTCATAGCCTTTCAAACGATAAACTCGCCCTTTATTTGTGAAGAAGAGCAGATGATCATGGGTGCTAGTTGACACTAACTCACGAACAAAGTCATCATCTTTCACTCCCGTTCCTTGGACACCACGACCCCCACGTTTTTGAGCAGTAAATTCAGCTTGGTCCAGACGTTTAATGTAGCCTCTGTTAGAAAGGGTAATCAAGACATCCGATTCTTCAATCAAATCTTCGTCTTCGAGACTCAAGACTTCACCGACCATCAACTCTGTACGGCGTTTATCAGAAAATTTACGTTTAACTTCATCTAATTCGTCTTTGATAATTTGAGAAACACGTTCTGGCTTAGCAAGAATATCCGCCAAATCCGCAATCAGAGCCAAGAGATCATCATACTC
The DNA here is from genome assembly GCF_013277145.1 of Streptococcus sp. 3705. Taxonomy (GTDB): domain Bacteria; phylum Bacillota; class Bacilli; order Lactobacillales; family Streptococcaceae; genus Streptococcus. The sequence goes on from NZ_VMMJ01000019.1 coordinate 86,279, forward strand.
AGACTGAATCTTATCGCGTTCCAAACCTGTCAAACGACGAAGACGCATATCAAGGATGGCCTGACTTTGACGTTCAGAAAGCTTAAACTTACTCATCAACTCAGCTTGTGCTTCTGCGTCCGTTTCACTAGCACGGATGATACGAATCACTTCGTCGATATGGTCTAGCGCAATCAAGAGACCTTCTAAGATATGCGCACGTGCTTCCGCTTTTTCCTTATCAAAACGGGTACGACGAACAACTACTTCTTTTTGGTGCTCGATATAAGCATCCAAAATCTGACGAAGGGATAAAATCTTCGGTACACCATTTTGGATAGCAAGCATATTGAAACCAAAGTTGGTTTGCATCTGGGTCATCTTAAAGAGGTTATTGAGGATAACATTGGCTGAGGCATCGCGCTTGACTTCAATAGCAAATCGAACACCCTCACGGTTTGACTCATCACGTACTGCTGTGATGCCCTCAATGCGTTTTTCCTGAACCAAGCGAACAATATGCTCATGCACCTTGGTTTTGTTGACCATATAAGGAAATTCTGTTACAACAATGCGCTCACGGCCAGTCTTAGTTTCTTCGATTTCAGTACGAGAACGAAGAACAATCGAACCTTTACCTGTTTCATAAGCCTTATGAATGCCTGATTTCCCCATGACAAGGGCACCTGTTGGAAAATCTGGACCAGGCAAGACTTCCATCAAATCCTTAGTGGTCACTTCAGGATTGTCCATGACCAACTTCACTGCATCAATGGTTTCACCCAGGTTATGAGGTGGAATATTGGTTGCCATCCCAACCGCAATACCAGTTGCTCCATTGACCAAAAGGTTTGGAAAACGAGCTGGCAAGACCAAGGGTTCACGTTCATTGGCATCATAGTTATCAACGAAATCAACTGTATTTTTATTGATATCACGAAGCATCTCCAGAGCAATCTTGCTCATACGTGCCTCAGTATAACGCTGGGCGGCAGCACCATCTCCATCCATGGAACCAAAGTTCCCATGACCATCTACAAGCATGTAACGGTAGCTCCACCATTGAGCCATGCGGACCATGGCTTCATAGATAGAGGAATCCCCGTGTGGGTGATATTTACCCATGACATCCCCTGTAATACGAGCAGATTTTTTATGAGGTTTGTCTGGAGTAACACCCAGTTCATTCATTCCGTAGAGAATCCGACGGTGAACAGGTTTCAAGCCATCTCGAACATCAGGAAGGGCCCGCGCTACGATAACACTCATGGCGTAATCGATAAAACTCGTCTTCATCTCCTTTGTCAGATTGACATTCACTAAATTTCTATCCTGCATTAATAAATGCCTCATTTCACTATTAGTAATTAACTATATTATACCATAATGTCCGCCATATTTCAGGTATCTAAAATTGCTAAAACGTTTACATCAAGAACTGAAATGTATATCCGTGACAAAGCTTTTCAAAAGTGATAGAATTAAACTAACTGGGGAAATCCCTGAATAAAATTAAGGAGATGTTTAGAACAATGACTTCAACTAAACAACACAAAAAAGTTATCCTTGTCGGTGATGGTGCTGTAGGTTCTTCTTACGCTTTTGCACTTGTTAACCAAGGAATTGCACAAGAGCTTGGAATTATCGAAATTCCACAATTGCATGAAAAAGCTGTTGGTGACGCGCTTGACCTTAGTCACGCCCTTGCCTTCACTTCACCTAAAAAAATCTATGCAGCTCAATACTCTGACTGTGCAGACGCTGACCTTGTTGTAATCACTGCAGGTGCGCCTCAAAAACCAGGTGAAACTCGTCTTGACCTTGTAGGTAAAAACCTTGCTATCAACAAATCAATCGTAACTCAGGTTGTTGAATCAGGTTTCAAAGGTATCTTCCTTGTTGCTGCTAACCCAGTTGACGTCTTGACTTACTCAACTTGGAAATTCTCTGGATTCCCTAAAGAACGCGTTATCGGTTCAGGTACTTCACTTGACTCAGCTCGTTTCCGTCAAGCACTTGCTGAAAAATTGGATGTTGATGCTCGTTCAGTGCACGCCTACATCATGGGTGAACACGGTGACTCTGAGTTCGCTGTTTGGTCACACGCTAACATCGCTGGTGTAAACCTTGAAGAATTCCTTAAAGACACTCAAAATGTTCAAGAAGCTGAATTGATTGAATTGTTCGAAGGTGTTCGTGACGCAGCTTACACAATCATCAACAAAAAAGGTGCAACATACTACGGTATCGCAGTAGCACTTGCTCGTATTACTAAAGCAATCCTTGACGATGAAAACGCAGTACTTCCACTTTCAGTATTCCAAGAAGGTCAATACGGAGTTAAAAACGTCTTTATCGGTCAACCAGCTGTTGTTGGTGCACACGGTATTGTTCGTCCAGTAAACATCCCATTGAACGACGCAGAAACTCAAAAAATGCAAGCATCTGCAAATGAATTGCAAGCTATCATTGACGAAGCATGGAAAAACCCAGAATTCCAAGCTGCTTCTAAAAACTAATTTAGATAGAAAAAACTCCTTGAGTCATCAGGGAGTTTTTTTTATTTGTTTCTAAACTAAACCTTTTATGAAAGTTGCATGAAGGAAATAAGATCTCAATAAAACTATCATGACACGAGTATTGAATAAAGACATTAAGACACCACATCAAATCAACACTCACATTATTAAAAGTATGAAGCAATCAGCACTTTATACTATCTCATTAAATCGAAAGCAAAAAGTTTTGCCCCCTTTTTACCCCCTGGCACAAAAAAAGACCTATCATACAGGCTAGAAAGCTTGATATGATAGGCTTTTTTTATTTTAATTAACGTACTGTACGGATACGCATTGTGTTTGTACGTACAGCTTCTCCAACTGGTACACCAGCTACGATAACGATATCGTCACCAGATTGTACAAGACCTGCTTCAACTGCTTTACGTTCAGCAATTTCAAACATATCGTCAGTTGATGATGGAGCATCTGTCAACATTGGGATAACACCCCAGTTCAACATCAAACCACGTTCTGTCAATTCGTCGAATGTCAATGCCAAGATGTCAGCATTTGGACGGTATTTAGAAATCAAACGTGCAGTGTGACCTGTCTTAGTAAGAGTTACAATCAATTTAATGTCCATTGAGTTAGTAGCATCTTTAACAGCTGAAGCCATTACTTCTGTCTTAGAGTTACGTTCAAATGAATCTGAGTTCAAACGACCGTATTCGTTAAGAAGAGTTTGAGCGTTCTTGTCGATTGTAGCCATTGTAGTTACTGACTCAAGAGGGTATTTACCGTTTGCAGACTCACCTGAAAGCATTGTAGCGTCAGTTCCATCGATAACAGCGTTGAATACGTCTGATACTTCTGAACGAGTTGCACGTGGTTTTTCAGTCATTGTTTCAAGCATGTTTGTTGCAGTGATAACAACTTTACCTGCAGCGTTGACTTTAGTGATAATCATTTTTTGGTAAACTGGAACCATTTCGAATGGTACTTCGATACCCATGTCACCACGAGCGATCATGATACCATCAGCAGCTTCGATGATTTCATCCAAGTTATCGATACCTTGTTGGTTTTCGATTTTAGCGAACAATTGAACATGTCCGTTTCCAGTTTCTTTACAGATTGCACGAACTTCGTTCACGTCTTTTGCAGTACGTACGAATGAAATCGCGATGAAGTTGATACCTTGTTCAAGACCAAAGCGGATATCATCGTTATCACGTTCAGCAAGAGCTGGGAAAGGAATTTTAGTGTTAGGGATATTAACACCTTTTTGTTTAGCAATTACGCCATCGTTTTCAACTTCAACTTCGAATTCACGAGTTGCGTCATCTTTAGCAACCACACGAAGTCCAAGTTTTCCATCGTCAACCAAAACTTGACGACCAACTTCAACATCATCATAGATATCAAGAGCACCAGCAACGTTCAATGCAATCACATCACGAGTTGATTTGATTCCTTGTTTAGTCGCAACACGGATTTTCTCACCAGTTTTGTATGAATACTCTTTAGCTTCACCTTCGAACAATTCTGTACGGATTTCTGGTCCTTTAGTATCAAGAAGGAAACCAACTTTTTTACCTGCAAGTTTTTCTGCAAGTTTAACAGTTGCCATACGCTCACCTTGTTCTTGGTGGTCACCGTGTGAGAAGTTGAAACGGAATGTGTTAGCACCAGCTTCAATCAATTTGGCAATGTTTTTAGCTGAAGCTTCAACATCAAGTTTTTCACCCCAGTATCCGTCCTCACCAAATTTTTTACCACCACGGATTTCTACCGCAGGTCCCAAAGTTGCAACGATTTTTACACGTTTATTCATGATTTTTGTGACTCCTTTATATATATGACCTTTTTGGTCTTATTAACTAAATTATAAATTATGACAAGCAATTGTTCAATTGTGACAGGTCAAGATCAGCTTTGTGTGGATTATTTACAATAATCTTACCGTCTGCTGCCAAACTAAACAATGCTCCTTCTTCTGCAGTACCAAGAATTGGATTTTCAACCATTTTTTCGTTACGAATACCTACCGCAACACCACCGATACCTTTTTTAAGAAGTTTAACAGCATGGGCACCCATACGTGACGCCAATACACGGTCACGCGCAGTTGGAGAACCACCACGTTGAATATGTCCAAGTTCTGTCACACGAAGATCGGTCGTATCTCCAGCTTCTTTTAGTTTTTGAGCAAATTCATCTGCTGACATAACACCCTCTGCCAAAACGATGATATTGTGTCTTTTACCACATTCATAGCCAGCTTTGATACTTGCTACGATATCTTCAATTTTGAAGTCTTCTTCAGGGATGATAATTTCATCAGCACCAGTTGCGATACCCGCCCAAAGAGCGATATCACCAGCGTTACGCCCCATAACTTCGATGACAAAAGTACGACGGTGACTTAATGATGTATCACGAATCTTATCGATAGCGTCCATAGCAGTCGTAACCGCTGTGTCAAAACCGATTGTGAAGTCAGTACCAACGATATCGTTATCAATTGTACCTGGAAGACCGATAGCTGGGAAACCATGCTCAGTCAAACGCATAGCACCGTGGTAAGATCCGTCACCACCGATAACAACTACACCTTCAATGCCGTGTTTTTTCAATTGCTCAATCCCTTTAAGTTGCCCTTCAAGTTGAGCGAACTCTGGGTAACGAGCTGAGTGAAGGAAAGTACCACCACGAGAAATGATGTTTCCTACTGAAGCCGCATTTAAGGGATGAATTTCACCGGCAACCATACCAGCATATCCGTCATAGATACCAAACACTTCCATTCCTTCTGAAATTGCTTGACGAACAACTGCACGGATAGCAGCGTTCATACCAGGGGCGTCTCCACCACTAGTTAAAACAGCAATACGTTTCATATTGGTTTATGCTCCTTTTTCTTTTAACATTCTTCTTGATTATACCACATTTGATTTTAAAATTCTTCTATTTTCCGTATTTTTAGCGATAAATCGTTTTCATAACGATTTCATTCAATTTCTCCTCTAATTCATTGAATTTAGCTACAAAATGATGGGGAGAAACGATGGTTTTCTGTTCCTCTTCATACCTGATGATGACTGGTATTGGACCTTTATACTGGTCTAAAATACGTGAAATTTCTTGATCCGATTCATGATTTTTTACCTGTATCCAAAAGCGTTCAGCAACTGCTTCTCTTATTTCTTGTGCAATCATTTGCAGACGGCCATCACGTGACTGGATTTTTCCTTTTATATAGTAGAAGGCTCCCTCTTTTATTTCCTGCCCAACCTGTCGATATAAGTCTGAAAAGAGAGTGACATCCAATTTTTTCTTACTATCATCTACCTGTAAGAAAGCCATGTTTTCGCCCTTTTTGGTACGAATTACTTTTATTTTCTGAACTTCAACCAAAATAATAGCGTAACTATTTTCTGACAAATTCCCAATTGGTGTAATCTGGTAAATAGCTTTACTTGCGATAGTTTGTAGGGGATGTTTGCTGACACCTATCCCTAAAAGCTCTTGTTCCATATAGAATTTTTCTTGTTCCGTCCAATCTTCCGATTCCTGCCAACTATAAATAGTATCTCCAAACAAACTTCCTAACTCTTTTACAAATTCAAATAGATTAACTAAATTATTGAATACTTTTTGACGATTTTTTTCAAATGAATCGAAAAGACCAACTTTTACCAAAGGTTCTAGCAGAGGAAGTTTCAGATAATTCTCAGGTAATTTAGCTATAAAATCTTCAATGTTGGAATAGGGTCTATTTTCAAGAATCAATAGAGCCAAATCCTTGCTGACTCCCTTAATCGATTTCAATCCTAGATAGATGGACTTGTTGGCAATTTTATCGTGATAGGGAATGGTGTTGATAGACAGAGGAGCCACTTCAAAGCCTGCTTCAAGTGCATCTATTAAGTAATCACTGTTGGCAGAATTCAACATAACCTGATAAAAAATGGCTGGATAATGCGTTTTGAAATAAGCCAACTGGAAGGCCAAGGCTGAGTATGCATAGGCATGAGATCTATTAAATCCATAACCTGCAAACTTCTCCATGACATCAAAGACCTGCTCTGCCTTTTCCGCAGTATGACCAGCATCTAATGAACCTTGAATAAAAGAGGCCCTCATCTCATGCATGGCAGAGGCATCCTTTTTCCCCATAGCCCGACGCAAAATATCGGCTTTCCCGAGACTAAATCCAGCAAACCGCTGAGCTACCTGCATAACCTGCTCCTGATAGAGCATGATACCATAGGTTGGAGCCAAAATATCCTCCAGTACTGGATCCAGAACAGTCACTTCTTCCTGCCCATGCTTTCTTGCCACAAAATTATTGATATAGTCACTAGCACCCGGTCGATTTAGAGAAGTAGTTGCTACGACATCCTCAAAACAGACTGGTTGCACACGTTTGAGCAAGCGAATGGCACCCGGTTGCTCAAATTGAAAGATACCTTTTGTATTTCCAGAGGCAAATAAAGCTAATGTTTCTTTGTCTTCCAAATCAATCTCGTTGATAGCTATCTTAACACCTTCTGTTTCAGCAAGCAACTCTTGCATCTTCTGGACAAAGGTCAAATTTCGTAATCCCAGAAAGTCCATTTTCAAAAGTCCACTAGCTTCAACTCCATGAGCATCATATTGAGTCAGTGGAATTTCGTCACCATGCTTTAGAGGGATGTAATTGGTCAAATCTTGGTCACTGATTACAACACCAGCCGCATGGACAGAGGTTTGTCTTGGATATCCCTCAATCTTGCAGGCAATTTCAAAAGCTTTTTGGTATTCTAACTTACTATTGATTTGCTGACGAAACTGGAGATTGCCTTCATAGGCTGACTTGAGATTATCACGAAAACTGATTTTCTTAGTAATTGCAGATAATTCATACTCAGGAACACCAAATCGTTTCAAGACATCTCGAAGAGCTTGCTTGGCGCCAAAGGTAGAAAAAGTAACGATTTGAGCCGCATGTTTACTACCATATTTATTACCAACATATCTGATAAAATCCGGACGATAAATATCAGGAATATCAATATCAATATCAGGCATGGTATAGCGTTCACGATTGAGAAAGCGTTCAAAAATCAGATTTTTCTCTACTGGGTCAATCCCTGTGATGTCCAAGGCATAGGAAACCAAGCTCCCAACTGCAGAACCCCGTCCCATTCCCATATAATAGCCATTCGAACGTCCGAAACGCAACAAATCCCAAACAACCAAGAAATAATCATCAAAGCCCATATCATGAATAACAGCCAATTCTTGGTCTAGACGGTCTTGATATTCTTTACTAGACAATCCCTTCTGAGCAAGCCCCAATTCAGCACGCTCTCTCAACTCTTCTACGGCTGGTCTCGCTGGGTTAAAACGAGGCAGTTTCAGACTAGTATCCAAGTCATAAGAGATACCTAAAATAAGCTTTTCTAAGTTTTCCAAGGCTTGCGGAAATCGTTCTAGGAATAATTTCTCTAAAGAACTTGCTGATATAAAGACATCTTGTCGTGAGCGCAAAGGAACTTCTCTAAGTGGTAGATTTTCTTTAATCGCTGTTAAGACTTGCAAAACTTCTCTATCCCTGCTTTCAAAGGCATTGACCCGATAAAGGGGCAAAATAGGATGATGAAATTCGCTTGCCAGTGTTTCTGGGTAAACACCAATATAGTAATCACAGCCTAGATTTAGCGACTCAAGCCCATCAAAATAAGGCACAATTACCGCAATATCCTCTAGGTACTGAGATAAAACTGACCAAGTTTTCTCCCCCTGCATCTTGGCTGTTGAAAGCTTCATCAACTGCTGATAGCCTACGCTAGATAGAGCTAAAAAGCGTAAATTCACTTCCTGATTATCTACAAACACAGTCATTTCAAGCCCTAGCAAAGGATGAATGCCGTATTTTTTTGTAACCTCTAGAAAGTCAAAAGCACCATAAAGATTATCAATATCCATCATAGCCAAATGGGTGTAGCCGTATTCTTTAGCTGCTCTCACATACTTGTCGATCGAAATGACGCTCTCCATAAAACTATAGACTGTTTTTGTATCTAGTTGTGCGATCAATTTACACTTCTCCTCTATCCTTCTCACTATATTATACCATTTTCACCTATAAAAGGCTGCTCTTGAGAAACATTTCATCAGCTTACTAATTTACTTTCTATTCATTTGTATTTTTGTCATCATTTTTGATATTTATACTGTATTATATATGAAATAGAAAACATATAATATAAATCTCCTAGAATTTTTATATTATACCTATTATGTCTATTATTACACTGTTCTCTATATTGAATTTAGCACTTTATTCATTTTTATTGGATTATTTCCTTTTGCAGTTAACAATTCCCTTTCTGCTTTTTTTTTGATATAATAACCTTAACTATCATTCTATATGGAGGTTCTATGCGTTTTAATCAATATAGTTATATCACTTTTCCAAAAGAAAATATCTTATCTGAACTAAAAAAATGTGGCTTTGATTTACAAAACACAGCCAATCCCAAGGAATTACTGGAAACTTTTTTACGTCGCTTATTTTTCACTTATGAGAACACCGACTATCCACTCTTCTGCTTGGCTGTAGATAAAGAAACTAACATATTAACTTTTTTCAAATCTGACAAAGACTTGACAGCAGATATTTTTTATACTGTTGCTTTTCAACTTTTAGGCTTTTCTTATTTGGTTGACTTCGAAGATAGTGACGTTTTTCGTAAAGAAACTGGATTTCCCATTATATATGGTGACTTGATTGAAAATCTTTATCAGTTACTCAATACTCGCACCAAAAAGGGAAATACTCTTATCGACCAACTTGTTAGTGATGGTCTTATTCTGGAGGATAATGACTATCACTACTTTAACGGCAAAAGTTTAGCAACTTTTTCCAGCCATGATGTCATTCGTGAAGTGGTTTACGTTGAGTCTCGTGTCGATACTGACCAAAAAGGTCTTCCAGACTTAGTCAAGGTCAGCATTATTCGTCCTCGTTTTGATGGAAAAATCCCTGCCATCATGACAGCCAGCCCTTATCATCAGGGAACCAATGACAAGGCAAGCGATAAGGCTCTCTACAAGATGGAGGGCGAGCTTGAGGTTAAACCTGCTCATAAGATTGAACTAGAGGAACCTCAACTCAATCTCGTCCAACCTCAAGGTCAAGCTGAGCTTGTGGCTGAAGCTGAGGAAAAGCTAAGTCACATCAACTCTAGCTATACTCTTAATGACTATTTCCTTCCACGAGGTTTTGCCAATCTCTATGTTTCAGGTGTTGGTACCAAAGACTCTACTGGTTTCATGACTAACGGAGACTACCAGCAAATCGAGGCTTATAAAAATGTCATTGATTGGCTAAATGGCTGTTGCCGTGCCTTTACCGACCATACGCGCCAGCGTCAAGTCAAGGCTGACTGGTCAAACGGAAAAGTAGCTACAACTGGACTTTCCTATCTAGGTACCATGTCCAATGGTCTGGCGACTACAGGTATCGATGGTTTAGAGGTTATCATTGCTGAGGCTGGCATTTCTTCATGGTACAACTACTACCGTGAAAACGGTCTGGTGACTAGCCCAGGTGGTTATCCAGGTGAGGACTTTGACTCCCTTGCTGAACTAACCTATTCTCGTAATCTCTTGGCTGGCGACTATATCCGTGGCAATAAAGCTCACCAAGCTGACTTAGAAAAAGTGAAAGCTCAGCTAGATCGAAAAACTGGGGACTATAACCAGTTTTGGCATGACCGCAATTATCTGCTCAATGCCCATAAAGTAAAGGCAGAGCTTGTCTTTACTCATGGTTCTCAGGATTGGAATGTCAAACCACTTCATGTTTACCAGATGTTCCATGCTCTTCCTACTCATATACACAAGCATCTCTTTTTCCATAATGGCGCCCATGTGTATATGAACAATTGGCAATCAATTGACTTCCGTGAATCCATGAATGCCTTATTGACTAAAAAATTACTGGGACAAGATACAGATTTCCAACTTCCTACTGTCATTTGGCAGGACAATACCGCTCCTCAGACTTGGTTATCACTTGATACCTTCGGTGAGCAAGATAACTTTGAAACCTTCTCACTTGGTCAAGAAGAGCAAGTTATTCAAAACCAGTACCCAGATAAGGATTTTGAGCGCTATGGTAAAACCTACCAGACCTTCAATACGGAACTCTATCAAGGGAAAGTCAATCAGATTACTATTGACCTTCCTGTGACTAAGGATCTTCACTTGAACGGTCGTGCCCAACTTAATCTTCGTATCAAATCCAGCACAAACAAGGGGCTTTTATCTGCTCAACTACTGGAACTTGGTCAAAAGAAATACCTACAATCTTATCCAGCTATTTTAAGTGCTAAAACCATTGATAATGGACGCTACCACATGTTGGAAAATCTCTGTGAACTGCCATTTAGAGCAGATGCACAACGAGTCGTGACAAAAGGTTACCTTAATTTACAAAATAGAAATAATTTACTGTTAGTAGAGGATATTACTGCAGATGAATGGATGGATGTGCAATTTGAACTGCAACCAACTATTTACAAGTTAAAAGAAGGAGATACTCTTCGTTTAGTCCTCTATACGACTGACTTTGAAATCACCATACGTGACAATACTGACTACCACCTGACTGTCGACCTCGCTCAGTCCACGCTTACCATACCTTGCTGAAAGGAGTTACATTATTATGAATAAATCAGAACACCGCCACCAACTCATACGCGCTCTTGTCGCAAAAAACAAGATTCATACACAGGCTGAATTGCAGTCCCTTCTTGCTGAGAACGACATTCAAGTGACCCAGGCAACCCTCTCACGCGACATCAAAAATATGAACCTATCAAAAGTCCGCGAAGAAGATAACGCTTATTATGTTCTTAATAATGGTTCCATCTCAAAATGGGAAAAACGTTTGGAAAACTATATGGAAGATGCCCTCATCATGTTGCGACCTATTCAGCACCAAGTCCTACTCAAAACTCTTCCTGGTCTAGCACAATCGTTCGCTACAATTATTGATGCTCTTGATTTCCAATATATTATCGCAACCCTTTGTGGTGATGATGTTTGCCTTATCATCTGTGAAGATACAGATGCTGCTCAAAAGTGCTTTGAAGAACTGAAAAAATTCGCCCCACCATTTTTCTTTGGTGAATAAACAGAAAGAGAAATCTATCTCGTACTCAAATACAAAAGCTCCCCCTGTAGTTTCTAGT